>JARFRT010000212.1 GCA_029287105.1 Akkermansiaceae bacterium
TCGCCACCCTCACCGAACAAATCACCGAGGCCGTCGGACACGAATTCAACCTGAACTCACCGAAGCAGCTCGGCGAAATCCTGTTCGGCGAAATGCAACTCGTCGAAAAACCCAAAAAGACCAAAACCGGGCAGTTCAAAACCGATGAACAAACGCTGTCGGCTCTCGCCGCCAAACACCCGGTCGTCGCCGATATCCTCGCCTACCGCGAGGCCAGCAAACTGAAATCCACCTACGTCGACGCCCTGCCGGCCCACGTTTCCGCCCGCACCGGCCGCGTCCACACCCATTTTCACCAGTTGCTCACTTCAACGGGTCGGCTCGCTTCCAGCAATCCCAACCTCCAAAACATCCCGGTGCGCTCCGCCGCGGGGCGCGAGATCCGCAAGGCTTTTGTGCCGAGGGATAAAAACCACACCCTGCTCGCCGCCGACTACTCACAGGTGGAACTCCGCATCATGGCGGCGCTCTCCGGCGATGAGGCGATGATCCAGGCCATCAAGGACGACCTCGACATCCACTCCGCCACCGCCGCCCGCGTCTACGGCGTCGGCATCGACGACGTCACCGGGGACATGCGAAGAAATGCCAAGATGGTCAACTTTGGCATCATTTACGGCATCTCCGCGTTCGGCCTGTCCCAGCGGCTCGGTATCGGCCGCAGTGAGGCGTCCGACATCATCAAAACCTATTTCAGCCAGTACCCGGGGGTGAAAAACTACATGGAGAGCACCATCGAATCCGCCAAGGACAACGGCTACGTGGAAACCCTGAGCGGCCGGAAATGCTGGATCCGGAATATCGACTCGCAGAATGCCACCATCCGCAACGGTGCCGAACGCGCCGCCATCAACGCCCCCGTCCAGGGGTCCGCCGCCGACATGATCAAATTTGCCATGATCCATGTGCGCAAACTGCTGGATAAAGAGGAGTCAAAATCAACCATGCTGCTCCAAGTCCATGATGAACTCCTGTTCGACCTGCACCTCAGCGAGCAAGAATCACTGGTGCCCAAAATTGTCACCACCATGGAAAACGCGCTGCCTATCCCGCACGACATCCGCTGCAAGGTGGAGACCGGCACCGGAGCCAACTGGCTCGAAGCCCATTAACCCGTAAAAGAGGTTTCCAACCTCTTAAGTGCACCATGAAGAGGCTGCCAACCTCTTCTGCGCTATGCCAACACCTTCCGCTGCACCTCGATCTCACCGAGCAGGTGGTCCTGGATGATGCTGAACTGGTTCATTTTCATCAGCTCAAGCACGGCCAGGAAGGTGACAATCACTTCGGTTTTCGACGTTGCCGCCTCAAAGAGCGAGGTGAACTCCAGGCTGGCACCCGGTTTCAACACGGAGAGCAGTAACTCGATCTTGTCCGCCACCGTATACCGGTCGTCGACGATATCACCCAGATCGGTCGACTCCTCAAAGCGTTTCAGCACATTCTGGAACGCGCGGATGAGGTCAAAAATGTTGGCGTCGGGCAAGGGTTCGTCGATGTCATCGGCGGACGGCGCCGCCTTTTCCGGCATATGGGCAAAGAAGTCTTCCTGCTCGGTTTCCTTGCGGGAGAGGAAACCGGCGGCATCCTTGAACTTTTTGTACTCGATGAGCTGGCGGATCAGTTCCCAGCGCGGGTCGTCCTCTTCCATGTCCTCCTCGGGCGGCTGCACGGATTTCGGCAGCAGCGTGCGGCTCTTGATATACATCAGGTTCGCCGCCATCACAATAAACTCGGAGGCGAGATCGATGTTAAGCATCTTGAACGTGTTGATGTAATCCAGGTACTGCTTGGTAATCCGCTCAATGGAAATCGTGTGGATATCCACCTCGTCCTTCTTGATCAGGTAGAGAAGTAAATCCAGAGGGCCCTCGAAAATATCGAGCCTGACTTTGTAATCATCGGTTTCCACGTGCGGAAATCGATACGTGATCCCACCGCCACAGGCGAGGAAAAATTTCAAGCCGCCGCCAATCCGGCGCCCCCTATCCGGCTACCTGTGCCTCCGATAGCCGCCGTAATAGTCGCCACAATGACCCCTATCATAGCCTCGTCGGTAGCTGCGGTGATGGCTTCGGTGGTTGGAGCGATCATCCTTCCCCGCTGAATAGGCGGCGGCACCGAGAATGACGGCTCCGGCAGCGACGGCAGCCGGGTCCACACTCTGCACTGGACGCCCGTAGGCGTCATAGGTGGTCGTGCAATTTGCAAGAAGAAGGGCCGATGCCATACCGGCAACCGTGAGCTTGATCCATGATTTCTTGTGTTCCATGCCCGCTAGACGGAAGCAAAACCGGATTTATTCACCCCAGGCCGATTTATTTGGCATATTTCAGCTGTTTCAGGTCAAACCCGGCAGCCCCCCAGACGGTGTCCTCACCATTCTCGAAAAGTTTTTTGCCGTTGGGGAGCAAGACATCACCCTTTTCGTCAATATTGTAGATTTTCACCGCACCATCCATGCGGAGGACAACGGCTTTACCGCCGAACGGTTTGGGGTCGAACTTCACCCCCTTCCCTGTCATCGGCGCGCAGAGCAAGGGACGGCCTGAGTTACCACGGGTCGACTGCCCGCTGACGTAAGCGAACCCGCATTCCCCGGCTTCGAGCGTTTTGGCCTTGGTGGAGGTATCGTTATCCGGCTTTTTCGCGGTGCTGGATCCACCCTTGGCATAGAAAATCTCCTCTGATTTGGTATACCCTGCCGCAAAAAACTGCCCGAGGTAGTCGTTGGAATGCTTACCCGTGTAACCCGCCAGGTCCTTGTCCGCTTTGGCTGTGGCATCACCGGGGAACTCTCCAAAATCCTGATCAAACTCGATCATCAGATAGAAGATTTGTTTGGCATTGTTCACAGC
>JARFRT010000257.1 GCA_029287105.1 Akkermansiaceae bacterium
GACTTCGAGAAATTTCTCAGCGAAACCCGTCCTCAGTTGCTGTGGGACATGGAGGTGGACTGTTTTGAATCGGGCGACGAAAAAGTTGCCGCAGTGCGTATGCTCAAGCACTTGGAATCGTATATCAACCACAAGGAGGCACCGACGTGGATCACGGATTTTCAAGAGTTGATCCACCCTCCCACGGACCCAGACAGCACCCCGGGCCAGGTGGACGGGCGGTAGGTGAGTCCCGGGCTGGGCCGGCTACGGGAGCTGGCTGGATCCCATGAGGAAGCGGTCGCATTCGCGGGCGACACCGCGGCCCTCGTTGATCGCCCAGACGACAAGGCTTTGGCCACGGCGCATGTCACCGGCGGCAAAGACCCCTTCCACGTTGGTGGTGTAGACCTCGTGGTCGGCTTTGACATTGCTGCGGGCGTCGGTATCGAGGCTGAACTGGTCGATGATTTTTTGTTCGGGGCCGAGGAAGCCCATGGCGAGCAGGATGAGGTTGGCGTTGATGGTGCGCAGGCTGCCGTCAGTTTCCTGGGGCACGAACTGTCCCTGCTCGTTTTTCTCCCAGGTGATGTCCACGACCTGGAGTCCGGTGACATTGCCGTCGTCATCCTTGAGGATGGCTTTGGTCATGACCAGGTAGCTGCGTGGGTCGGCTCCCTGAGTCGCCTCGGCCTCCTCTTGGCCGTAGTCCATCTTGTAGACCTTGGGCCACTCGGGCCACGGGTTGTTCGCGGCGCGCTCCGTAGGTGGCTGAGGCATGATTTCGAGCTGGATGACACTGTTGCATCCTTGTCGGATGCTGGTGCCCACACAGTCGGTACCGGTGTCCCCGCCACCAATGACGACAACATCCTTGCCGGTGGCATTGAGGCCGGGGTTGGTGGCGTCGAAAGCGTGATCAAGTTGGTGCTGGGTGTTTTCGGTGAGGAACTCCATGGCCTGGTGCACGCCGTTGGCATCGCGGCCATCGATCGGGAGGTCACGTGGCTCGGTGGCCCCGCAGCAGAGGACAACGGCGTCGAACTCCCTGCGGAGTCGGTTCGGCGTCCATTCGCTGTTTTCAGCAATAAAGACATTCATCTCGAACTGGATACCTTCGGCCTTCATGAGATCGACCCGTCGTTCGACGATTTCATTTTTATCAAGCTTCATGTTAGGGATGCCATACATGAGTAGTCCGCCCGGGCGGTCGGCGCGTTCGAAGATAGTGACGGTGTGGCCGGCCTGGTTGAGCTGGTCGGCGGCGGCAAGTCCGGCCGGGCCCGAGCCGACGATGGCGACGGTTTTACCGGTGCGCACGGACGGCGGGTTCGGGGTCATGAGGCCATTTTCCCAGCCGCGGTCGATGATGTCGCACTCGATGTTCTTGATGGTGACCGGTGGGTCAATGATGCCGAGCACGCATGACCCCTCGCAGGGGGCGGGGCAGACGCGGCCGGTGAACTCGGGGAAGTTGTTGGTTTTGCGGAGTCGATCGAGGGCCTCGTCCCAGCGGCCGCGGTAGACCAGATCGTTGAATTCCGGGATCAGGTTATTGATCGGGCAGCCGCTGGCCATACCGCCGATATTGACGCCAGTGTGGCAGTAAGGGACGCCGCAGTCCATGCAGCGGGATGCCTGGGTCTTGAGCTGACCCTCGTCGCTGACAGTATGAATTTCCTTCCAGTCCTTGATCCGCTCAAGTGGCGGCCGGTTCGGAATGGTGGAACGTTCAAATTCTAAAAATCCAGTTGGTTTTCCCATGATGTGATTGGTTGGTTGTAATTGGTTGTTGGTTGAACCGTGAAAGGGCGCATCACGCGCAAAAAGAAGACTTGGCTGGCGAGGTTCTTTTCTTTCTTGGTATTTGGAGTTTGTAACTTGGAGTTTAGGCAACGTTTAGTTGCCCACCTTGGCATTTTCTTCGAAGGCTGCGAGGATGGCGGCGTCTCCTTCGAGACCACTTTCCTCGGCTTTTTTGACGGCGTTGAGGACGCGTTCGTAGTCGGCAGGCATGACCTTGAGAAATTTCGGGGCGGCATCATCCCAGTTTTCGAGCAGGCTGCTACCTTTGACGCTGCCTGTGTAGTCGATGTGTTTTTGGATGCGTGCCTTGACCTCGTCGATCTCGCTGTCCTCGCATTCGATCAGCGGGTAGAGGTTGGCCATGGCGCCGTTGAGCCGGGTTTCGAAGTCGCCGTGCTCGTCGTAGATGTAGGCGACGCCACCGCTCATGCCGGCACCGAAGTTGCGGCCGGTGCCACCGAGACAGAGCACTGAGCCGCCGGTCATGTATTCGCAGGCGTGGTCGCCCACGCCCTCGATGACGGCGTGCACGCCGCTGTTGCGGACGCAGAACCGTTCGCCGGCGACTCCGGCCATGTAGGCCTCACCTGAGGTGGCGCCGTAGAAGGCGACGTTTCCGACGATGATATTTTGGTCGGCGACGAGTTCCGGGGGTGAGTTTTTCGGCGGGTAGACGATGATTTTGGCACCGCAGACGCCTTTGCCTATGTAGTCGTTGGCATCGCCTTCGAGTTCAAAGGTCATGCCCTTCGGACAGAATGCGCCGAGGCTTTGTCCGGCGCTGCCATTGAACTTGAGGTGGATGGTGTTGGCGGGTAGTCCGGCGGCACCGTGGCGTCGGCTGATCTCGGCACCGGTGATGGTGCCGACAACACGGTTGACGTTTTTGATCGGGAGCTCGGCGTAGACTTTATCGTAGTTTTCGATGGCGGGTTGGCTGAGTTCAAGGATGTGGGTGTTATCCAGTGCCTGGTCGAGCAGGTGGTCCTGTTCTTGTTGGGCGTAGGTTCCGACATCAGGGCCGACTTTCGGGCGGTAGAGGATTTTCGAGTAATCGAGTCCCTTGGCCTTCCAGTGGTTGACGGCGTCGCGCATTTCGAGGCGGTCGCAGCGGCCTACCATTTCGTTGATCGTGCGGTAGCCGAGTTTGGCCATGAGTTCGCGGATTTCCACAGCGACGAAGTTCATGTAGTTGACCACATTTTCCACGGCGCCGTCGAATTTCTTCCGGAGGTCGACGTTTTGGGTGGCGATGCCTACCGGGCAGGTATTTTTGTGGCAGACGCGCATCATGATACACCCGAGGGTAACGAGTGGTGCGGTGGCGAAGCCGAATTCCTCGGCGCCGAGCAGGGCGCCGATGACGACGTCGCGGCCGGTTTTGAGTTGGCCGTCGGTTTCGAGGATGACGCGGCTGCGCAGGTTGTTGAGCAGGAGTGTCTGGTTGGTTTCGGCCAGGCCGAGTTCCCATGGCGAGCCGGCGTGTTGGATGGATGAGCGTGGGCTGGCGCCGGTGCCGCCGTCGTGGCCTGCGATGAGGATGACATCGGCCTTGGCTTTGGCGACGCCTGCGGCGACAGTTCCGACGCCGACCTCGGAGACCAGCTTGACGTTGATGCGGGCCTCGGTGTTGGCATTTTTCAGGTCGTGGATGAGTTCCGCCATGTCCTCGATCGAGTAGATGTCGTGGTGAGGAGGTGGTGAGATGAGTCCGACACCGGGAGTGGTGCCGCGGACCTTGGCGATCTCGGGCAGGACCTTGTGGCCCGGGAGTTCGCCACCTTCGCCGGGCTTGGCTCCCTGGGAAATCTTGATCTGGATTTCACGGGCGTTGACCAGGTAGTTGCTGGTCACGCCGAAGCGTCCGCTGGCGACCTGCTTGATGGCGCTTTTTTTGGAATCGCCTTGTTCGTTGGTCCAGGTGAACCGTTCCGGGTCCTCGCCACCTTCGCCGGTGTTGGATTTGCCGCCGATGCGGTTCATGGCTACGGCGAGGGCTTCGTGGGCTTCCTTGGAGATGGAGCCGTAGGACATGGCACCGGTTTTGAAGCGTTTGACGATTTCGCTCACGGACTCAACTTCCTCGAGTGGGATTTCCTCGGCGGGATCGAATTTGAACTCCATCAGACCACGCAGGGTGCAGAGGCCTTTCGACTGGTTGTCGATCAGTTCCGAGTACTGGCGGAAGACCTCGAGGTCGCCGAGTTTGGTGGATTTCTGAAGGAGGTGAATCGCTTGTGGGCTGAACAGGTGGCGTTCGCCATCGGCGCGCCACTGGTAGACGCCGCCGGAGTCGAGGGCTTCGTTTTCTGTTTCACGCACCTTGTAGGCATCATCGTGACGCATTTTCACCTCGCGGGAAATGGTATCGAGTCCGTTGCCTTTGCTGCGGGAGGTGGTTCGGGTGAAGTACTGGTCGATCACCTCGCGGTTCAGGCCGATGCACTCGAAGATCTGCGCGCCGCGGTAGCTGGCCACGGGGGAAATACCCAATTTCGACATCGTTTTGATGACGCCTTTGATGGATGCCTTGAGGTACTTGGCGACGGCGCTCGGGTGGTCGATGTCGAGTTCACCGTCCTCGGT
>JARFRT010000306.1 GCA_029287105.1 Akkermansiaceae bacterium
GGCGTCACCGGGATCTCGCCGGCTCCGGGCGTCACGGGAACTTCATTCGGCGAGCGCTTTTCACCCAGCATTACGGAGGGCACAAAACCCACGTCTCCGGTGTCAACCACTTCAATCTTCACATAAGATCCCTTGGTGGAAATCACTTTCACATCTGTAAAGTCGGAAAGCGTCTTGCTAGGCTGATCACTTCCCTTGGGGAACTTGGGGAAGAAAGCCGTGTTAGGTGATATTGTCTGGAGGAACGTTCCAGGAGTAAAGGCAGGGCCATACGGGTCATTGGTGGCCGCGTCACCACGACCAGGCGCATCGAGCGGGTTCGAGGCGTCGCCGCCACCGAGCGGCTGATTAAACGAATCACAGCTCACCAGTGCAACGGTGACCGATGCAAGAGCTGACAGTGCGAGGAGGTTAACATATTTCATACGGGGCCATCATGCACCCACTCACACGCGGGGTCAACGGATTTTCAGATAAACCTCCGCCGCCTCAAGCCAGTGACGGGGATGCGCCAAGTCCTCGGATTGCAATCTGGCCGGCAACATCGCCGTGTGTATCGGTCTCTTCTCGCGGAAAAACCCGGCATCCTCCAGTGATGTCCCACAAAGCCGGACGTCACCGAGATTCCTCCCGAGCCGCTGCGCCAGCGCACAGACTTTTTGTGCGTAACTCAGCCAACTCTCAGGCTCGCCGGCATTACAAAGGTGATAGACCCCCGACGCATTGGCCGCCAACAAAACGTCCACCCATTCGACAATATCGTGGGTGAAGGTCGGCACGGAATACTTGTCCGCGATCAGATGCTGAATCTCACCCGCAAGGGCGCGCTCAAGCACATGGTCAAGATGCGACAGCCGGTCTGGTGCGGTCGGCCCGAACAACCAGGACACCCGGCACACCAACGCCCCCGCCGAGGTATCGATCACAGCCCGCTCACCCGCCAGCTTGGTCGCGCCGTAAACATTCACCGCACCCACAGGATCACCCTCGGCCTTCCTCCCCGCCGACTCCCCGCTGAAAACGTAATCGGTACTGAAGTGCACCAGGCGCGCTCCTTTTTCCCGGCACACCTCAGCCATCACACGGGGTGACTCCGCGTTGACCGCTTGCGCCAGCCCGGGGGCATCGAGGCACTGCTCGATCCCGGTCATGGCGGCGGGATTCACCAGGACATCAAAGTCCACCGACCTCAAGAACCGCCTGACATCATCGGGGCGGGACAGGTCGCAATCCTGCCGTGTCACCACCTGCAGGTCGTAGCCAGCGGCTTGCTCCTTGTCGCCCCACAATGATAAAAAAGCCCCACCGAGCCTGCCGGTGGAGCCTGTGAGTAATGCGCGCATGTGCCTGGTGAGTGCACTGGCGGCCTTCCTCGGCCGGCCCGCTTAGCCGATAAACATTTGCTCGCCGATCTCGTCTTCGAGGTCGCCAAACTCATCGGATGACACACCGGAATCGCGGATATTGCGCAGGGTTCGGCGTGACCCCCGACGGGATCTCGGCCCATTCACGAGGTCGACCACGGTTTCCACGGCCGTGGGTGCCAAGGCGCATAACCCGAGGGCGGCAAGAGCGAGGGAAACCGGACGGCGTGTATCGCGGTGCATTAAATCACCCAGAAAAACGCCCGCAGCCGCACCCAGCACCGCCGGGGCAAACGACGCACTCGCTTCAATCCAGTTCTTATCTGACATATCTTGTGGCATGTCTGCATCCTAACCCCGTATTTGCATGAGAAAAGCGCAAATCCTCCCAAATCGGCGAGAATTTCATCGTTTCGCTCTTTTCATCCTGAAAATCCTTCTCATTCTACCCTCATGAGCGACCACGCACCCATTCCCGACAAGAACCAGTATGCCCTTATCCTCGCTGGTGGCAGCGGCACCCGCTTCTGGCCACTTTCCAGAAATGCCCGCCCGAAGCAACTGCTCAACCTCTTTGGTGAGGCCACCCTGCTGAACCAAACCATATCCCGCCTCGACGGCCTGGTGCCCAAGGAAAACATCCTGATCCTCACCAATGCCCTGCAAGTGGACGCCGTGCGTGAGATCGCCTCCGATCTCCCCGCGGAAAACATCTTCGCCGAACCCGCCAAACGCGACACCGCACCGGCCGTTGCCCTCGGCATCGGCCTCGTCGCCGCCCGCAACCCGGACGCGACCATGATGGTGCTGCCGTCGGACCAACTCATCAACGACACCGCCGCCTATCAATCCGTCATGCGCGACGCACTCAGCGCGGCCGCCCACAACGATGCCCTGGTCACCGTCGGCATCAAACCCACCTGGGCCTGCCCCGCGTTCGGCTACATCGAGCGCGGCGGCCCCGCGGCACTGAGCGGCCCCACACTCGACAACACCCCCTGCGAAGTCACCCGGTTCCGTGAGAAACCCGACCCCGAGCTGGCCGAAACATTTCTCGCCCAGGGAAACTTCGCCTGGAATGCCGGCATGTTTATTTGGTCGGTCAAAACCGTGATCAACGAACTCACCCAGCACACACCGGAACTCGCCCGCTTCATCGAGGAGATCGGCCAGTCATCCGACATCATCCGTACCGTCGCCGAAAAATTCCCGACCCTGACACCGATCTCCATCGACTATGCCCTGATGGAAAACGCCTCGCGCGTGCTCAACATCGAGGCAACCTTCGACTGGGACGACGTCGGCTCATGGCTCTCTGTCGCCAAGTATCTGGACACCCAGGGAAATGACAACCAAACCAACACCGAACTGGCCGAGATCGACTCCCAGAACAACATCGTTTTCAACGCCCGCAAGGATTCAAAAATTGCACTGCTCGGCGTTGACGACCTCATCGTCGTCCAGACTGACGACGCCCTGCTCATCGCCAACCGCCATCAGGCCGACGACATCAAGAACCTCGGGCCGCAACTGCCGGACCACTTGCACTAGGCCACCCATACACCAAGCACTCAACACCCCTTAAATGACGAAACACCCAAAGGCCCAAGGGGGATAAACTCCAAGTTTCAAACTCCAAAT
>JARFRT010000307.1 GCA_029287105.1 Akkermansiaceae bacterium
GCGGTCAGGAGCGTATCGACAAGCGTCACGCCAAGGGGCAGTTGACCGCGCGCGAACGTCTTGACGCCTTTTTCGACCAGGGTTCCTACATTGAGTTCGGCATGCACGCCCATCACTCGTGCACGAACTTCGGCTTGGAAAAACGTAAGATGCCCGGTGACGGCGTCGTCTGTGCCACGGGAACCGTGGGAGGGCGCACGGTAGCGGCATTCGCCCAGGATTTTACAGTCGGTGGCGGTGCCGTGGGGCGCATCCACGCTAAGAAAATCTGTGACCTGCTCGACTTCGCGGTGAAGGCTGGCATGCCGGTGGTCGGGATCAACGACTCCGGTGGAGCGCGGATTCAGGAGGGGATCGAGGCCCTTTCCGGATACGGCCAGGTGTTCTTCCGCAACGTGCTGCTGTCCGGCGTGGTCCCGCAGATTTCCATCATTTCGGGCCCCTGCGCCGGTGGCGCGGCCTACTCACCGGCCCTGACGGACTTTCTCATCATGACCCGGAAGAACGCCAACATGTTCATCTGCGGCCCCGATGTGATTAAGGCGGCAACCGGACAAACTGCTTCGCTGGATCAGTTTGCCAGTGCCGATGCCCACGCCCAGATCAGCGGGAACATCCACCTGATTGCGGAAGACGACCAACACGCCCTTGATCTCAGTAAGCGGCTGCTCTCCTATCTGCCGTCGAACAACGCCGCCGAGCCGCCTCACCAACTGGCGGATGAAATCGCAATCACCGAGGATGCCGGTATGAATGACATCATCCCAGCCGACTCCAGGAGCCCGCTGGACATGCAGCAGGTGATCGCACGCATCACCGATCCCGGCAGCTGGTTTGAAATCATGCCCGACTTTGCACCTAACATGCTGATCGGATTTGCCCGCATCGAAGGGTTGGTCATCGGAATCGTCGCAAACCAGCCAACCGTTAAAGCCGGTTGCATCGATATCGACGCATCGGACAAGTCCGCCCGTTTCATCCGGGTCTGCAACATTTACTCGATTCCGATCCTTTCCCTGGTCGACGTCCCCGGCTTTATGCCCGGACTCGCGCAGGAGCGCGGCGGCATCATCCGTCACGGTGCCAAGATGCTCTTCGCATGGGCATCCGGAACCGTGCCTAAAATCACCCTGATCTGTCGCAAGGCCTACGGGGGCGCCTATCTGGCCATGTGTCCCAGCGACCTCGGGGCCGACTTCGTCTTTGCCTGGCCCACCGCTGAGATCGCCGTCATGGGTGCTCAGGGAGCCATGAAAGTGCTTTATCGCCGCGAGCTCGCCGCCGCCGAAGACCCTGAAAAACTGGAAGCGGAACTTCGCGAGGCCTACAGCGAGAAATTTGCATCCCCGTATCAGGCTGCCAGTAATGGCATGATCACCGATGTCATCGACCCTGCCCTCTCCCGTTCAACGCTTGCCATGGCCTTCCGGGGTATGCTGGGTAAACGTGAAAGCCGTCCCGCTAAGAAACACGGAAACATTCCACTCTAACGATCCATTTCCATGATCCAGTTCCCCGTTATCACCGCCGTCGCCGCGGAAAAAGCGTCCGTCTCCGATGCTCTGCCCCACGTCATGGGCTTTGTCATCGTGGTCGTTACCCTGGCAATCCTCTGGGCCCTTTGTGCCTCCACCGGTGTGATCCTCCGGAAATTACTGCCCCCGACCCCGGTAGCCCAGCCTGAAGCCGCCAAGACGCAAGTCGCCGATGACGCGTTGCCCCCGGAAACTCTCGTCGTCATCGCTGCCGCCGTCGCCGCTGTCACGGGGAAACCCCGCCGTATCGTCTCAGTCCAGCCTCATAACCCGGCGTGGAGCCAGGCGGGGCGCCAACAAATACAATCGTCTCATAACATCCGATAACAGCCTTTGATTCACCAACCATCAATCACTCACCACTTAATACCATGAAGAAACTTCGTATCACCGTAGAAGGCAAAGTCTATGACGTCCAAGTAGAAATGCTCGATGAGGGCACAGGCCCGCAGACCGTCAGAGCGGAAGCTCCCGTAGCCGCCGCCGCACCCGCTGCGGCACCCGCCGCCATACCCACCGCCGCGCCCACCGCCGCAGATGGCGATATCACCAGTCCCCTGGCCGGCGTCGTCCAAGCTGTGGAAGTCGCAGCAGGCGCATCGGTCAAGGCCGGCGACCTGATTATCACCCTCGAAGCCATGAAGATGTTTACCGAGATCAATGCTCCGGCGGATGGCACGATCGGTAATGTCCACGTCAAGCCCGGCGACGCCGTCGACGAAGGAGCACCGCTCTATTCATTCGAATAGCCGGCAACTTGCACCAATCAAATATCAATTATAGGTTTCCATGGAAGATCTGAAACGACTACTGTTAGATACGGGGTTTGCCAACCTGCAGTGGCAGATGATGGTGATGTGGGTGGTGGTCGTTGCGCTACTCTACCTCGCCATCGTCAAAAAGTTCGAGCCCCTGCTCCTCGTTCCCATCGCAATGGGGGCGCTGATTGGCAACCTTCCCATTGAGCTTTACGATGCCACGGGCCACCTGCGTGATGGAACCTTGTTCTATTTCTTTAACCAGGGGATTCAGTTGGAGATTTTCCCTCCCCTCATCTTTATGGGAGTCGGGGCCCTGACCGACTTCGGGCCTCTTATTGCTAACCCGCGGACCCTTTTGTTAGGTGCTGCTGCGCAGTTTGGTATTTTCTTCACCTTCATTTGTGCGCCTCTGTTCGGGTTCTCTTTGAAACAAGCTGCTGCCATCGGTATTATCGGCGGAGCAGACGGGCCCACATCGATCTACGTTGCCAACAGTCTGGCACCTGAGTTGCTCGGTGCCATTGCTGTGGCGGCCTACAGCTACATGGCGATGGTTCCCATGATCCAGCCTCCGATCATGCGTGCTTTGACGACGGAAAAGGAGCGTAAGATCAGGATGAAGACCTTACGCAAGGTCAGTCAATTGGAGAAGATGATCTTCGCCGTCGTGGTGATGGTTTTCTGCCTGCTCGCGATCCCATCGTCAGCCCCGCTCATTTCGATGTTCTTCCTCGGGAACGTGCTCCGTGAAAGCAAGGTGACCGAGCGCCTGGTCAAGGCGGCCCAAAACGAGATCATCAATGTCATCACCATCTTCCTCGGTCTTTGCGTCGGCCTCAAGATGGGTGGTTTTTACGGAGACTCGCACAATTTCCTTAACCCCCAAACACTGAAAATCCTCGGTCTCGGTATTGCGGCCTTTTCCATCGCCACGGCATCGGGAGTGCTCATGGCCAAGTTCATGAACCTGTTCAGCAAAAACAAGATCAACCCGCTGATTGGATCCGCCGGGGTGTCCGCCGTCCCCATGGCCGCCCGTGTTTCCCAGGACGAGGGCCGCAAGGCCGACCCGTCGAACTACCTCCTGATGCACGCCATGGGGCCAAACGTCGCAGGCGTGATCGGTAGTGCGCTCGCGGCAGGATACTTCCTTGCGATGTTTGGAAACTAATCCTGAGCCTGATCAATCATTTACCCCCGAGTCACCCTACTTTTTTCACCTAAGCACCGCCATGAGCCATCCATTCCCCACATTGACCTCCGAAGAAGCAGCAGAACTAATTCAGCACGATCACCATATCGGATTCAGCGGGTTCACTCCCGCCGGTGCCGCCAAAGCCGTGCCCACCGCGATCGCCCAAAAAGCGATCCGCGAACACGAAGCCGGGCGCGACTTCAAAGTGGGTGTGCTGACTGGCGCATCCACCGGTGCATCGCTCGATGGTGAACTGGCCAAAGCCAATGCCGTCAAGTTTCGCACGCCCTATCAATCCAACCCGGATATGCGTAAAAGCATCAACGAAGGGGAAACCCGTTTCTTCGATATGCACCTCTCGCAGGTCCAACAAAATGTGCGTTACGGGTTTCTTGGCAATATTGACTTTGCCGTGGTGGAGGCCGCGGACGTTGCCGCCGACGGGAAAGTCCTGCTGACCTCCAGCGTCGGAGCCACACCCACCTACCTGAATCAGGCGGACAAAGTCATCATCGAACTCAATAGCTACCACCCGAAACAACTGCTCGGGTTTCATGACATTTATGAGCCCCGCGACCCCCCTAATCGTCGCCCTATCCCTATCTGCAACGCGGAAGACCGTATCGGTAGCCAACGGGTATGGGTCGATCCCAAAAAGATTGTCGGGGTCGTCGAAACCAACCTTCCGGATGAAATCGGTGACTTCACCCCGACATCCGACATTACCCAGAAAATAGGTGAAAATGTCGCCGAGTTCCTTGCCTCTGAAATGGCAGCGGGCCGTGTGCCCAAGACATTCCTACCCATCCAGTCAGGCGTCGGCAACGTCGCCAATGCGGTGTTAGGCGCCATGGGTGACCACCCCGACATCCCGGTGTTCCAGCTTTACACCGAGGTCATTCAGGATTCCGTTATTTCGGGAATGCGAGATGGGAAAATCGGATTCGCCTCCGGATCATCCCTCACGGTTTCGCCCGATGTCCTGCAGGAAGTCTACTCGAACCTCGAGGACTTCCAGGGGAAGCTCCTCCTGCGCCCCCAGGAAATTTCAAACAACCCGGAAATTGCCCGTCGCCTTGGAATCATCTCAATCAACACCGCACTCGAAACCGATATCTTCGGCAACGTCAACAGCACCCATGTACTGGGTCAGAAAATGATGAACGGCATCGGAGGTTCCGGAGATTTTACCCGGAACGCCTACATCTCGATCTTCACCTGCCCGTCCACCGCCAAAGGGGGGGCGATTTCAGCGATCGCCCCGCTCTGCTCGCACATGGATCACAGCGAGCACTCGGTGCAGGTGCTCATCACCGAGCAAGGGGTCGCCGACCTGCGTGGCAAGAGTCCCGAGGAACGCGCCCACAGCATCATCAACAACTGCGCCGCCCCCGAATACAAAGGGTTGCTCAATAAATACTACAACAGCGCGAAATCCGGCCACACCCGTCAGTCGCTTGACACGGCCTTTGCCTTCCATAAGGCGTTTATGGAAACCGGCAACATGCTGGACGCCATTATCTAACAATCAATTGAACGAACAATGATCACTGAACCAAAAACCGACGGCCTGCTGGCCGAATTCCCGCCCCACACCTACGACCAGTGGCACGAGGCGGCGGAAAAACTCCTCAAGGGGGCACCCTTTGAAAAGCTGCTCGTCAGCAAGACTTATGAGGACATCACCATCCAGCCGATTTACCGGCGGGAGGACATAGCGGACCTCGAGCATCGCAAACACCTCCCGGGGTCGGGCTCCCTCGTCAGAGGCAGCCAGAGCGGCGGGTTTTTGACGGCCGGGTGGCAGGTCTCCCAGGAGCTTTCCATGTGCAATCCCGAAAAATGGAACCTTGCCGCGCACCAGGGGCTGAACGGTGGCCAGAGTGAACTCAATGTGGTTCTCAGCGACGTCACCAGCAACGGCTACGACCTGGACCAGACGCCGCGGACAGTCTGCGGACTGAGTCTGGAAAACCTGGAAGACATGGAGCTTGCGCTCGACGGGGTTGCGCTCGACGCGATCTCGATCTTCTGGCGTTCCGGTGCCGGCTCGGTTTCGGTCGCCGCCCTCTTTTTCGCGGCGGCGAGCAAGCAGGGGATTGCCCTTGAGGATTTGCGCGGCTGCTTCGATATCGACCCGCTTGCCGAGATGGGACTGCACGGGCACTTGCGCCAGAACCTGCAGGCGCGGCTCGATCACATGGCCGCGCTGACGAAGTTCGCCGCCAAACAGGCACCGCAGATGCAAACAATCTGCGTGCAAGGAAACCTCTACCACGACAGCGGGGCCAGTGCCACCCAGGAGCTGGCCTACATCATTTCAACGGCCGTTTGTTACATCGAGAAGATGAAAAACCGCGGCCTCGCACCGGCTGAGGTACTGCCGCGCATGCGGGTCAGCCTTTCGGTCGGTTCGGACTACTTTATGGAGATCGCCAAGATCCGTGCCACCCGCTGGCTATGGAGTAAAATGGCCGAGGCCTACGGAGTTGAGGATGCCAGCGTCTTCATCCACGCCCGCACCTCGCTTTGGAATAAAACCTGTTACGACGCCCACAGCAATATGCTGCGTGTCACGTCGGAGGCCTTTGCCGCCGTTGTCGCCGGAGTCGACAGCATGCACATCGGCCCGTTCGACGAGGTCGCCGGGACGTCCGACGAATTCTCCCGCCGGATCGCCCGCAACATCCACATCATCCTGCGTGAAGAATGCGGTCTCGACCAGGTCATCGACCCGGCAGGCGGCTCGAACTACATCGAGTGGCTCACCGACCAGATTGCCGCCAAGTCATGGGGTGTTTTCCAACAAATTGAAAAGGACGGCGGGATGATTGTCGCCTTGGAAAACGGAAGCATCCAGAAGGGGATCGACGCCACCTACCAGCAAAAACGGCAGAACGTCCGCCGCCGCAAAGATCGTATCATAGGTTCTAACATGTATCCCGACCTCAAGGGCAACCGACTCGCTGCCGGGACCAAGTCAAAGTGCCAGTATACGGAGGATGCCGCCGGCAAGTCGGCGGGCAAACGGAAGGATCAACCGGCCCTGGCCGCCATCACCGCCTCCAGCGAGGCTGAAATGGTGGCACAAGCCATCGCTGCAGCCGAGCAGGGGGCGACGGTCGGCCAAATCGGAGCAGCCACCGGCATCCACACTGGCCGCACCTTTAACATCCACCAGGTTCCCCAGCGGCGCGCCGCCGAGGAATACGAGGCGCTGCGTGATGCCGCCGCCGCTTTCGAGGAGAAGACCGGCTCGCCGCCGACCATTCTCCAGCTCAACATGGGGCCATCACGGCGCTACCGCTTGCGCGCCGACTGGACCGCCGCCTTTTTCGAAGCCGGAGGCTTTAAGATCGATGGCAACACTGACTTTGAATCGGAACAGGGTGCCGTCGCCGCACTCGCCGCCTCACCCGCGACCATCGCGGTGATCACCTCGGACGACACAACCTATCAGGAATGCGTCGAGCCGTTAGCGAAGGCGGTCAAGGCCAGTCGACCAGATGTCATCCTTCTCCTCGCCGGGGCTCCCGGTGATCAGGAGGAGGCATGGCGCGAAGCCGGCGTTGACGACTTCGTCCATGTCCGAGTCAACAACTACGAAATGAACCAACAACTTTTGAAAGGAGCAGGAGTAATCGCATGAGCAGACCATCATTTAAAGACATCCCGTATAACGCGACCCAGGAAACACTGGGTTATGAAGCCTGGTGTGCCAAACTCGAAAAAGAGCACGGCAAACCTATTGATGAAATCGTATGGGACACCATGGAGAAAATCCCGGTCAAGCCCCTCTACACCGAGGAGGATATGGAAGGGGTCGAGCACCTCGACTACCAGGCGGGGATCGCACCCTTCCTGCGCGGGCCCTACGCCACCATGTATTGCTTCCGCCCGTGGACAATCCGCCAGTATGCCGGGTTCTCCACCGCCGAGGAGTCGAACGCCTTTTACCGGAGGAACCTGGCAGCGGGCCAAAAAGGCCTGTCCGTCGCCTTCGATCTCGCCACTCACCGTGGCTACGACTCGGACCACCCACGGGTGGTCGGGGATGTGGGCAAGGCGGGTGTCGCCATCGACTCCATCCTGGATATGAAGATTCTCTTCGACAGCATCCCGCTCGACAAGGTTTCCGTTTCCATGACCATGAACGGCGCGGTGCTCCCCATTCTCGCCTTCTACATTGTGGCGGCGATGGAGCAGGGCGCTACGCTCGATCAATTGGCGGGAACCATTCAGAACGATATCCTCAAGGAGTACATGGTGCGCAATACCTACATCTACCCACCCGACCCTTCGATGAAAATCATCGCGGACATCTTTGAGTTTACCTCGCAGAAGATGCCGCAGTTCAACTCGATCTCGATTTCGGGATATCACATGCAGGAGGCCGGCGCGACCGCCGACCTCGAGATGGCCTACACGCTGGCGGACGGATGGGAATACATCCGCACGGGTATTGCCGCCGGCATCGATATTGATGCCTTTGCACCCCGCCTGTCGTTTTTCTGGGCGCAGGGGAAAAACCACTTCATGGAGGTGGCGAAGATGCGCGCCGCACGTGTGCTCTGGGCTAAGATTGTCAACGAGTTCGGACCGAAGAATCCGAAGTCGCTGGCACTGCGCACCCACTCGCAGACCTCCGGCTGGAGCCTGACCGAACAGGACCCGTTCAATAACATTTCCCGCACCTGCATCGAGGCCATGGCGGCGACGCTCGGCCACACCCAGTCGCTGCACACCAACGCGCTCGATGAGGCGATTGCGTTGCCGACGGACTTCTCCGCCCGGATCGCCCGCAATACCCAGCTCTTTCTTCAGGATGAAACATCGATCTGCCGCGTGATCGATCCGTGGGGCGGATCTTACTATCTCGAGGCGCTGACCGACTCGCTGATTAAAAAGGCGTGGGCGCACATCCAGGAAGCGGAAGAACTCGGCGGCATGTCCAAGGCCGTTGAGGCCGGTATTCCCAAGATGCGCATCGAGGAGGCTTCGGCCCGCCGCCAGGCGCGCATCGACTCCGGGGCGGAAACCATTGTCGGGGTGAACAAATACCGCCTTGAAAAAGAAGACCCGCTGGATATCCTGGACGTTGATAACACCGCGGTGCGCGAGGCGCAGTTGGAACGACTTGCCACGCTCCGTGCCGAGCGCAATGAGGATGAGTGCCAGGCGACCCTGGCCGCGCTTTCCGACTGTGCACAAACGGGTGAAGGAAACCTGTTGGTGCTCGCGATCGAGGCCGCCAAAGCACGGGCGTCGCTGGGAGAAATCTCGGATGCCCTGGAAACGCACTTTGGACGGTACAAGGCCGTCATCCGCTCCGTCTCCGGCGTTTATGGCAAAGAATTCAGTAACCAAGGCAACATGAAAGACATTCCCGAACTCATCAAGAAATTCGAGTCCGCCGATGGACGCCGTCCACGCATCATGATCGCCAAGATGGGTCAGGACGGGCATGACCGTGGAGCCAAGGTGGTGTCTACCGCCTATGCGGACATGGGCTTCGATGTTGATATCGGCCCGCTCTTCCAAACACCCGGGGAGACCGCGAAACAGGCGGTGGAAAATGACGTGCACGTCATCGCCATGAGCTCGCTGGCCGCAGGCCATAAAACACTTCTCCCTACACTTATCGAGGAACTCAGGAAACTGGGTCGTGACGACATCATTGTTGTTTGTGGTGGCGTCATTCCGGCCCAGGACTACGACTTCCTCTATGAAAACGGAGCCGCCGCCATCTTTGGCCCCGGCACCGTGGTTCCGGAATCAGCCCGCAAGGTGCTGGGATTACTTCTGGAACAACTCGAGGAATAAGTGTACAACGACGACGACGACTAAGCAGGGACGGGGTATGGGTTTTCCCCGTCCCTGCTTTTTCCCGTTTCCAGTGCGAACTTAGCGACCCACGGACCTATGAAAAAACGACAAAAGCCAGACTGGGTGCCCGATTGCCTGGTGGACGACCGTCATTTCACCACCGAAGTGAAGTCGGGCGTCGAGGGCGGGCACGACGGGATGCCGGGTCCGGACAGCGCACCATCGCGGGGGAATCCGATGGTTAAAAAACGCCGTAAACTCACGCTGGATGAGTATCAGCAAGGAGTGCTGGGCTCGGACACGAGTATCCTTTCGCGTGCGATCACCTTGGTCGAGAGTCATCTGGCCGAGCACGAAGAACTGGCCCAGGCACTGCTGAAGCGCATCCTACCTCACGCGGGCAATTCCATTCGTGTCGGAATCACCGGTGTGCCCGGGGTGGGGAAAAGCACGCTGATCGAGTCCTTGGGCTGCATGCTTTGCGCCAAGGGCCACCGCGTTGCCATCCTCGCCGTCGACCCCAGCAGCACAGTACACGGCGGCAGTATTCTCGGCGATAAAACCCGGATGGAAAACCTCGTGCGCGAACCCAACGCCTACATCCGCCCGTCGCCGTCCTCAGGGTCCCTGGGCGGGGTCGGACGCAAGAGCCGGGAAACCATGCTGCTCTGCGAGGCCGCGGGCTATGACATCATTTTGGTGGAAACCGTTGGCGTCGGCCAAAACGAGGTCACCGTGCGCTCAATGGTCGATTTCTTTTTCCTGGTCATGCTCGCCGGTGCAGGCGACGAGCTCCAGGGGATGAAAAAGGGTGTCATCGAGATTGCCGACCTGTTGGCCGTTAACAAAGCCGACGGCAATAACCTCCAGCCGGCCAAACTGGCCGCCTCCGAGTACGGGCGGGTTCTGGAGTTTCTCCACCCCGCGACCCCGGGCTGGAAAACCCGCGCGGTGACTTGTTCCGCATTTGAGTTGCCGACGCTCGCAAGCCTCTGGCAGACGATCGAGGAATTCTGCGCCGTCACCCGGTCATCCGGTGCCTTTGCAGACCGGCGTAAGCAGCAATCCATCGAGTGGATGCACACCATGATCGAGGAGGAACTGCGCAACCGTTTTCTGCGCAGTGAAAGCGTCCAGGCACTGCTCCCCGGAATCGAAGCACAGGTGGCCGCCAACACCCTGCCCGTCACCGCCGCCGTCAACCAGATCATGCGGGAGCTGTAACGTGGGCTTAAATCGCTGAAATGGGATTATTCGTCGAGATGATCCTGCATCAGGTAAACCCGCTGTTTGTGCGGGGGCTGTTGAAGTTTTAATTGGGTGTCGGAATGCTTCATGATGCGATTGGTTGGAAGAATCGGTGTGAATGGGCAGTAAATCAACTGATATGAAAATTCACTTTTCCCTTCTACTTCGTAGTTTACCAATGCTGCTGTGTGCAGCGAGCGTGCTGATTATTGCCAACCGATCTGCTGCTGCGGATAAAAAACCGCTCAAAGTATTCATTCTCGTCGGGCAATCCAACATGCAGGGGCACGCGAAAATAAGCACCATGGAACACATTGGCATGGACCCAAAGACGGCACCATGGCTGCGTGATATGCAGAAGCGGGATGGCTCTCCCGCGGTTTTCAAAAATGTCCGGATGTCATATCTGTCCACAGGCGGGCTCAAGGAGGGCGCACTTACGGCAGGCTTCGGTGCTGATGATACAAAATTTGGACCTGAATTTACCTTCGGCATGACTTTGGATAAGCGTCTGGACGAGCCTGTATTGGTGATCAAGGCCGCGTGGGGTGGTAAGAGTCTTTACTCAGACTTCCGCCCGCCGAGCGCAGGAGTTTATAATAACAACGAGAAAGTGTCCGGCCATTACTACCGTCTGACCGTTGCGCACGTGAAGGATGTGCTTGCGAATATTTCGAGGGTCTATCCCGATTACAAAGCGAGCCAGGGGCATGAGCTCTGCGGCCTTGTCTGGTTCCAAGGCTGGAATGACATGGTCAATGGCACTGTCTATCCTAAGCGCTATAGCCCGGGAGGCTACGATGACTATACCAAGCTGATGGCGCAATTCATTCGCGACATCAGGAAAGACCTGTCCGCACCTAAGCTGCCCTTTGTTATCGGCGTCATGGGTGCCGGTGGTCCTACGAAAGAATACAAGGGAGGTCAAAAGCGTTACGCAGGCGTCCATCAGGGCTTTCGTGACGCCATGGCTGCGCCTACGAAACTGCCGGAATTCAAGGGCAATGTCGCCGCTGTATTCACTGAGAAATACTGGGACATGGAATTGGCCGAACTGAAGTCCAGAGACGGCAAAGTCAATCAGGAGGTCAAAAAAACCCAATCCGACAAAAAACTTAAAGGAAAGCAAGTGCAGGAACTGAGGGAGAAACTCCGTAAGAAGGAGTTCACTGATCTTGAACTTCAGAAGCTGGCAAAGGGGATTTCCAACGCAGAATTCCACTATCTCGGTTCCGGCAAGGTAATGGCAGGAATCGGTATCGGGTTCGCAGAAGCCGTCATCGATCTTCAACGCAAAGGGAGGTAATACAATTGATAAGGCACTTCATGGGCGTGTCATCAGGGGCGCTTGTGACAAAAAGACCCGCGTTTTAAAGAACGTAGCCAGTGGCGGTAGGTGAGTCCCTGCGCTTGCGCCTCTAAGAATTCGGGCTACGCTACTCCCTTTCTCTTCTCTCAACGGCGCCCCCAAACGCCCCAGCCAAAAAGCAAATTTCTAGCAGTGATTGTTTACCTCCTCGTTTTTCTTTCAGGGTTTTCCGCCCTGATCTATCAGGTATTGTGGATGAAGCAGCTGGGGCTGTTGTTCGGCAATACTTCGCATGCCGCCGGAGTCACATTGGCGGCCTTCTTCGCGGGTTTGGCAGCCGGCAGCTGGTTCTGGGGAAGGCGCTCAACCCGATCTTGGAATCCGCTGCGCGTCTATGCAGGCCTGGAACTGGGCATTGCCATTACGGCGCTTCTCTACTTTGTGGTGATGAAGGGCTATCATGCCATTTATCCGGAGGTGTATCAAAGTGTGCATTCGGGCGCATGGCTTCTGCTGATCAAATTTCTCCTGGCGCTGGTGCTTATTTTTCCGCCTGCATTTTGTATGGGCGGGACCATACCGGTCATCGGGCAGCACGCCATCCGCAGCCCGTTCCGGTTCGGATCGACCTCGGCGTTGCTCTATGGGGTCAATACGCTGGGCGCGACCCTCGGCGCATTGCTGGCCGGGTTTTTCATGCCGCTTTGGTTCGGGTTCAAGGCGACTTGTTTTATCGCAATGGGCATCACTGTGATCGTCGCGGTTCTGGCCTTCCTGGTTTCACGATCGTCTTCGGCATCGCGCGCAGTTGAGGCCAACAAGGCTGAGGATGAAGTATCGGCAGTCGGGAAGGATCCGGTGGATGACAAGAAGCTCAACAAAAACCGGGTCGCTTTGTCGGTCATTTGCTTCATGTCGGGGTTTGGTGTGCTGGCTCTTGAGGTGCTCTGGACGCGGATGTTTGCGTTGGTGCTGGAGAATTCGGTCTACACCTTTGCTGCGATTCTTGTGGTGGTGCTGTCCTGCCTTGCCGGCGGGTCCTTGATCAGTTCCGTGCTCGCCCGGAGTAAGTGGTCGCCGAACCTTGTCCTTGCGGTCCTGCTTGGGCTCAGTGGCATTGCCATTGCCATGACGCCCACTGTTTTCATGAAGTTGACCGATTCATTCCAGTTCCTGGCGGTCAAGGCGACGTGGGCGGATTTCGTGCTTTTGATTTTCGAGAAATGCGCGCTCACCATCGGTCCGCCGGCTTTGGTGCTGGGTACGATTTTCCCCTATCTGATGAAAATCGAGGAGCGGTATGTCACCTCGCCTGGAAAGAGTTTGGGTCGCCTCGCGACGATCAACACCATTGGAGCGATCCTCGGTTCGCTCGTCTGTGCGTTTCTTTTTCTTGAGTACTTGGGTATGTGGCGATCCATGCAGATCATCGGGGTCGTCTACTTTCTGATGGCGGTATGGATGCCATCGGTTCGGAGTCGCATGGGGATTGCGGTCAAGTGTGTCAGCGTTGCCGGGCTGATTCTGCTGTTCACGGGACTCAACCCGTCCCAACTGCCGGCTACCGGTGTGCTTGAGGCGCGGAAGGACGAGGTGACTCTCAAAGTTTGGGAGGGGAGCGATTGCACGGTTTCGGTGGTTCGCGGCAACGACGGGCTGTCCATCAAAATCAACTCGGACTACGGTCTGGGTTCCACGAATGGTCGCGTCAGGCAAGCCTGCCAGGCCGAAATCCCACTGATGCTCAAGCCCGATGCGAAGTCGGTCTTTTTTCTGGGAATGGGAACGGGTATCACAGCGGGCGCCGCGCTATCTGATCGGTTTCCCCAGGTGGAGCGGGTAGTCACCTGCGAGCTGTCACCCAACGTGATCACCGCCTCCAAGGAGTTCATGACCGACGTTGACGGGACCGACCTCACCAACGGCCTTTTTAGAGACCCGCGCTCCGAGGTTCTGACGGAAGATGGTCGTCACTATCTCATGGCCACCAAGGAGAAGTTCGATGTGATCGCCGCGGATCTATTCGTTCCCTATCGTTCCGGTGCCGGCAGCCTGTATACCACGGAGCATTTCGAAAGCGTCAAACATCGTCTCAAGACGGGCGGGGTCTTTGTTCAGTGGTTGCCAGTCTATCAGCTGACGGATTTTGAATTCCACGTGATCGGCCGGACCATGCTGGAGGTGTTCGATCAGGTTTCGCTTTGGCGCTGCGACTTTGCGCCTTTCGACGAGGTTGTTGCCTTTGTGGGGCACCATGGAGGAACACCGCTGGCAGCTTGCGACATCGACGATGCTCAGGCAAAGATGAGTTTTGTCTCCGGGAATGACCACGCTGACATCTACAAGGCGCTGAACCCGCAGACGGCCCTGTTGTACTATGGCGGAAATGTGACGGCATCGAAGGAATTGTTCGCGGGATATCCGGTCAATACGGATGACAAGCCGGTGATCGAATACATGGCCCCAAGGTATTACCGGAACAAGGGTGAGGAAAAGATGCCCTGGTTTGTGGGTCCTTACCTCGCCAAGTTCGTCAATAACCTGCAGAATACCTGTCCTCCGGACAAGGACCCCCTACTGGTCAACCGTACGCCCGCCAACCGGCGGTTGCCTTTGGCCGGCAGTGCGTACCACGAGGCGAAGTTGTGGATTCAAGTCGGAAACAATGCCGAGTGTGAGCGCAGCTGGGAACAATTCATCAAGGAGTGGCTGGACCGGTAGAGCCCGCATCATGACGGCTGTGTCAGATTGGACCAGATACAAGTTCGGAGGGCGGTAAGTCGACCCGGGAATCTCCCCTGCCTGTGGAGGATTCCTGTGCTTCATTTGGAGTAAGCGATCCTCGGGTGCTATTCGCCGAGGAGTTCCTTGAGCTTGGGCTCCATGGACTTTGCCCAGATTTTGTAGCCGTGTTCGCGCGGGTGGAGCCGGTCGGGCATGACCTCCTTGGTCAGGATGCCCTCGGGGGTGAGGAAGGCGGGGGCGAGGTCGAGGTAGTGGACGGTTTTTCCGTCGTCGTAGGTTTTGATGATGTTGTTGATCTGTGTGTTGAGCACGCGCATTTTGTGGTCGGGTTTTTCACCGCGTGGGAAGATGGCGAGCAGGAGGACCTTGGTCTTCGGGCTTTGCTTGTGGAGACGGGTGATGATGGCCTTGATGCCTTCGGCGGTTTCCTCCGCCTTTTGCATGATGTGGCCGGTGTTGTTGGTGCCGATCATGATGACGGCCACCTTGGGTTTGAAAGCGGCGAGTTCACCGTTGTCGAAGCGCCAGAGCACGTGTTCGGTTTTATCGCCTGAGAAGCCGATGTTGAATGGTTTGCGGCCGGCGTAGTATTCCTTCCAGACGTTTTTACCGGCCCCCTCCCAGCCGTGG
>JARFRT010000338.1 GCA_029287105.1 Akkermansiaceae bacterium
CATCAGCTCCGGATGCTTCAGCTCCCAGGTGATATACTCGGCAAAGAACCTGGCCACCTGCAAATCGATCATTCATGCCTTCATCGGAAATCCGTCAACCTTTTCCAAGGAATCGGCCACAGTATCAATGATGGCATGCAGTTTGGACAGACGACCTCTGAAATCATTTTGATCCAATTCATTGTTCACACCCTGCACCATTCAGCAGGGTAATATCATCGAGACAAGTATGTATTTCATGAGTTTTACTTGATGCATTTTGAAAATAATTTGTATTTTAACTGGTGCTGGCATGGTTTTCCTAACGGATAAAGCTAACAGAGAAAGGTAATTGCGATGCCATTACAGCCGGGGTGCCCCTCGTGACGGCTGCCAGATATTGAGCAGTCATGTTTATCACCTCGTGAGAGTCTTACGCGGATGATAGGTTGATTCTTGCACCTTCATCAATGGTCTCTTGATTTGATCGCGGCATCCGACCCTCAGGCCACACACCATCCGTCCGAACACACATTTTTTCCTGAGTCCTAATCATCAACTGCCGATCCAGCACACGGCAAACACAGTGGTAAATGGCGGAATCCGGCGATGTCTTGAATCTTTGTTCGAGCACACGCCTCCGAGTGCGCTGATGATTGAAGAACCTACCTACTTTTTCGCTACCTGCAGTTTTGCGGGGACCACAAACTTCGCGTGCCGCAGGATGTCTCGCTGATCTGCGAGGAGGGTGCCGCGAGTTTTGATTTTGCCAATCCATCGGTCTCCCACTTCAACTGGGGCTACCGCCCGATGGTTCGCCGAGGATCTAGTCGGTGCTCGGAAGGGGCGGGCTGGCGGCTGGAACGGAGTCCTTGGGAATTTCCACGGTTGCGGATCATGATGGGATTCCTCCTCAGGATCAGTCCTTCGCGCCCGGTGATGCAGGAGCCTCCGGCTGATCGATCCACAGCGTCATCGGCCCCTTTTCCCGGTTGGACCAGGCGTGGTAGGGAACGGCGGTCAACCGGACCGGCTTACCATCCGTATCGAGCGCGGTGCCGGTGAGGACGGTGACACCGCCGAGGAGATCGGGGCGGCGTTCGGCTTTCAGCGCGGCGTCCCGCGGGAGGCTGAGTCTGGACAGGTCGAGCTCGGGGTGATCGGTGCCCTCGAGGCAGTAGATCACCGGGCCGCGCATCAGCGCGACCTTGCCCTTGTTTCCGATGACTTTGTCGTGGGACAGGACGCGGCGTGGCTCCATCGGCAGCGTCAATTCGATGACGTCCCCGGATTTCCATGAGCGGTCGAGGTGGACGTAGCCATCAGCTTGGGGGGTCGCACCGACGGTTTCCCCGTTCACGGTCAGGGTCACCGGCGCGCTTTCACCCTTGACGAAGCGGTAGAGATCGCCGGGAAGCGGCTGACCCGTCGCCCAGCTGGGGATGCGCAGATTCAGGCTGAATTTCCCGGAGTTTTCGGGAGTGACAGTCAGCTTGACCTTTCCGTCCCATGGGAAATCGGTTTCCTGTCGGATCCCGACCTTGCGGCCATCATCCATCACGACGTTCGCATCACTGGCGGCAAAGAGGTTGACGAGGATGTCATCCTTTTGCGTCGCGTACATGTATCCGCCGACCTGGGGGATGAAGCGCGCGAAGTTGGTCGGGCAGCAGGCCAGGCCGATCCACGGGGTCCGGGTGGCTCCGTTCCGGGACTCAAGCGGATTCTGATAGAAAAAGCTGTCGCCAGTGAGTGATATTCCCGAGAGAGCGGAGTTGAAAAGAGTCAGCTCCATGACGTCTGCGTATTTCGCATCGCCGTCCATCAGGCACATGCGGTGTTGCCAGAACACGGAGGCGACGCTGGCGCAGGATTCGCAGTAAGTCTTGTTAGGCAGAAAGTAGGGATCACCGAAGCCTTCGTCAGCGTACTGGGCGGTCCCCAGTCCGCCCGTGAGGTACATCTTCCGAGACACGACATCCTGCCACAGCGTACGGACTGCCTCGGCGTACTCCGGGGCGTCGCTGAAACGGGCGATGTCGGCCATGGCGGCGTAGGTGTAGCCCGCGCGGACCGCGTGGCCGACCGCCTCGGTTTGTGCGAGCAGCGGCTTGTGGTCCTGCATGCGGCCGTTGCGGGTGCTCCATTTCCTCGGCCGGAATTCCTGCATCGTTTCCCCGGGCTTTCGCTTCGGAACCACGCGCGGCGGCACGTCGGTGAATGGTCTGCGTTCACTGCCATGGGCGTGACCGCGTTCGTCGAGCAGGAAGCGACACAGGTCGAGATAGCGCTGCTCGCCGGTCGCCCGGTAAAGCTTGATCAGGGCCAGTTCGATCTCCTGGTGGCCGCCGACGTCGTAGCGCTTGCCGGGGCCGAAAATGCCGTCGATGTGGTCGGCGAAGCGTTTCGCCGCGTCGAGCGCCTTGGTGCTGCCGGTGAGCTGGTTGTGCGCCACCGCCAGCTCGAAGAAGTGACCCGCACAGTA
Source organism: Akkermansiaceae bacterium (assembly GCA_029287105.1). Classification (GTDB taxonomy): domain Bacteria; phylum Verrucomicrobiota; class Verrucomicrobiia; order Verrucomicrobiales; family Akkermansiaceae; genus Oceaniferula. The sequence goes on from JARFRT010000338.1 coordinate 2,465, forward strand.
CATCTCATGGTTGAGCCGGAGGTTGCTCCACCTGTTTTCCGGTTCCTTGGCCGTGTAGTAGCTGATCATGTAGCCGTCCTTCCGCTGGGCGGCGACGATGCGATCGACGATGCCGCTGACCCGTTTCTTCAGGGCCGGGTCATGCTGGAGGCTGAGCGCGTGGCAGGCACCCTCGAGCCCCTTGTGGGCATCCGAATCGTAGGCGTGGTTGCCGACGATGCCGCGCTCTGCCGATTTCCCCCCATTCGTGGCGGGCGTGTCGGAAGGTTCCTCCCGGCTGGGATCGCCCTCCAGGGGGCTGGCGGCATCGCCCGGGACGACATCGCTACGGACCGGTTTTTCTCCCGCGACAACCTTGGCGGCGACGTCAAAATTGTCGAAATGATGACGCCTCTCCAGGTTGTCGAGCACATGGGGGATGGTTGTCTTTTGATGGATATCGAGCCGTTTTCCCCAGAAGCCGCCGCGCCAGGTGACTTTATCGGGGCCGACCTCCTTCAGTCCGATGTTAGGAGCGATGGGGGTGGCTGGTTCCGCCTTGAGAACGGTTCCGCAAGCGAGCATCACCACGCCGGCGGCGAGTCCGAGGCTGTGCGATTGAGTGTGTGTGTTTAGATTGGCGATCATGGTGATGTTCGAGTGATTGTTGCGGTGTTGATTTTAAGCCTACGAGGAAATGAATGGGTTTCTTGCGTGAATGGTTCGCCCTTTCGGAGAATAGCGTCAGAATCCTGCCTTGCGATGGATTTCAGCCAAAGTCGCTGCATCAGCTTTTTTTACCCGCCGGTCATAGGTGAGGATTCCGTTGATCCAGAACGTGCATTGGCAGTCGGCCGCCTCAAGCTGGGGCAGGTGGCGTTTGCCCGGCTCGGGCTTAATCTCAATTGTGCCGAGATTGTGGCCAGAAGACATCGTTTCATATACGTGCCAGTCGATCATGGGGCCGGACAAACTCAAGCCGATAACGGGTTGTGGGCGGACGAGGGTCAGGGACGGGGATCCGTCCGTGGATCGTGAATTAACATCGAGCGAAGTTGGCAATGATTGTTGTGGGTAGGCACTGAGGAGATGAGAGGGGCTGCGTGAGCGTGAAGGTGCCTATTAGGATTTACTAACATGCATTGGACCCGCAATCCAGACACCCCTGTCTTTTTTGCGCAAGCCATGTCATCGGTTCATGCCTCTCCGGTCCGGTTCCGTTGTGAAACTACCGTCGGGCCACTTTCTTGAATATCCGCAACAGGAACACCCCCAACAGGATGGCGGCCACACCGACGGTGACAAAGACAATGACATCCCCTTGGAGGAAAGATTCTCCGAGATAAACAGTGGCGACGGCAAAGGGCAATTCGGTGATGGCCAACGCAGCCAGGTAAAGGGGAAAGGGGTAGCGGAGAATGCCGAGGACATAGCCGGGGATTTCAGATGGCACCGACGCCTGGAACAGCAGCACGTGCAGGAACTGGGTGCGTTCGCTAAGCTGTTGTTCCCAGCCGGAGATCTTTTCTTCCCCGATGAGCATCTCGGCCACCGAGCGCCCCATGAAACGGCCGATGCAAAAGGAGAGGATGCCGCCCAGCAGCCAGCCAAGCCAGAGCAGCGCGAGACAGCCTGCCTTGCCCCAGGTGTAGACCGCCACAGGGGCTAGGATTGAGCTCGAGAAAAAGGCCACCATCGCCGACACCATCGCGAGCAGGACAAAGACCAGCATCCCGAGGGTCGGCGCCTCGGCGATCACGGCCTCGGTCCAGACGATGATCTCTTCGCTCTTGTCGTGCAGCGTGTCCGATGCGGCAAAGAGGCCCGCCACAAGAATCATCGTCCCAAGGATCAGGAGATGGCGTTGCAAGCGGATATTGATTGCCATTGCTCCCTACAATAACACGAAAAGTCAGGATCCCCCCATCAGAATTTCCCTTTCCATCACATGACGTTGAGGATCCCGGAGAAGGAGAAGGGGCAGCCACTGTCTGAACCCACTCCCTGATGACCCCTCTCTGATCCTGCCGGCCCCAGTTGCTGCACCTTGGGACTACGCATTCAGGCGGGCCACGTAGATCCGGTGTCTCGCCTCTTCCCATTGCTCATGGGGTTTCGCCGGATGCTCTTTCAAATGGAAGCCGGCTTTCTTCAGCGCCATCTCGAGTTTCGGCGATGGCGCCGCCATCCAGTAGGCCAGACAGCCACCCGGATTGAGCGATTCCCGCAGCAAGGCCAGGAAAGCCGGCGTGTAGAGCTTTGCATTGTCCTCAGTGATCAGCGCGTCGGGCGTGTCGTCGATATCGATCAGGATCGCATCGTACAGGTCACCTTCTCCGAGGCAGTCGAAGAGATCGGCCAGAATCACGTTCGTTCTCGGGTCATCGAGCAAGGGGCCGTTGTGCTCAACCAGGTAGGTGCGGTTCCATTCGATGACCTGATTCATCAATTCCGCAACATCGACAGTGGCCGGCGAACCCACCAACTCCAGAACCCGTTTGAGGGTGAATCCCATGCCCAACCCGCCAATAAGCACCCGCGGGTGCTCCGGCCGGGTCGTCGTGCCTTCCAACAGATCGACACAGCCCAATTCCGCAAGCATCTGTTCGGACCATGTCAGGTTCGTGCTCATCAACTCCAAGCCGTTGTATTCAAGGATGAATTCCCCGTCCTGCTTGTACAGGGCGAGCAGGCTTCCATCGGGCAGACTGGTTTTGTCCAGTTGGATATAGGGCGTCATGGCCCCGAGTATCGCCGAATCGGCTCCCTCGACAAGGGCGGATCCATCAAGATTCATACCAAAGGAGGTAGGCAAAAAGGGGTCGGAGAAAAGGGGGGCGGTAAATGGTGCATGCGCCGCCTATTCCTTCACACCATGGGGCGCGCGCGTGTCGTATGGATCGTCAGAATAGGGGGAGGTAAGATGACGATGAGGCATTTCTATGCCTGCCCCGAATGGCACTTAGTTAAGATGATTTACCACGTTCTCCAACGGAGAAATTCATACCAGCCCCGGGAAAAAGGCACCGCCTGCATCCCGGGGTTAATCGGAGGGAAACGTATGTTGGCTGAAGGCCAACCTCATGCATCCAAAACCATTGTATCAGTATGAGTCTGGCCTTCAGCCAGAAAATTCACCTCCTATGATTTCCTGGGGTTGTGCTCCTTGGTCACTTACCCCAAGCTGACATGAAAATGACCTTCAGTCATACTTATTAGGTTGGCGAAAATACCCTTAACTAAGTGCCATTCATGCCTGCCCCCTCTCCTCAAATCAGTCGTCGAGCGTAAAGCCGATCTTGATCGTCACCTGCCAATGATCGATCTTGCCGTCAACGATGTGACCACGCGTCTCGACAACTTCAAACCAACGCAAGTTATGGACACTCTCGCCCGCTTTCTTGATGGCATTTTCGATAGCCTCGTCAGTGCCTTTCTTGGAAGTTCCGGTAAGTTCGATTTTTTTATAGATGTGATCGCTCATGATGATGCCATCATAGCTTGGAATTCCTCTTCCCTCAAGCACTCGCTTCAAGCTTTCTGATCGGGGATGCTGCGATAGAGGTGGTCATCTCCAGCCCCCCCATCGGTGTGTGCCAGCGAGATAAGCCCTTCTTCTTCCGAAATACCTCCGCAGCAAATATTTTCCATGTTTACGCCTTTTCCATTGCCAGACTGCTGCCCAGCCGTCACGATGCGTTGATATTCACCTCTTGCTACCATAAGCACCCATAATTCCCGTCACCTCACGTTACTATGCACTCATCCCACATACCCAAAAAACAAATTCTTAGCAGTAAGCCAACTTCACTGAACAACAACATGCTTCTGGGTGCAGCATTCGCCGGTCTTACGTTATCCTCTGCCAGCGCGGCCACCGTTTACACGGAGAGTACAGACCTGAGCAACGGCGCTGCTCCGACCGACCTTACATCCACCTTCGGGAATTTTCTCTCCGATTCTGCGGTGATCGGAACGCTGAGTTCGCCCGGCGATTTCTCTGACTATTTCACGGTGCAGATGACCCCCAACGCAAGCGCTTTCATTCCCTATGAGTTCAGCGATGACGGATCAGGCGGGACGATCAGCGTGAACATCACTCTTTCAGGATCTTCGGGAGCCTTTCTGGGTGGTAGTGTGAACGGCAGTTTCACTAGCGGTTCGTCGGATTCCGGCACGCTCAATTTTACCGTGCCCTCCGATGGGATTGTCCGCTTCAATGTCAACCACGAGTCTCAGAGCCCGCTGATCAACTACACGGTCGGAACTGTTCCTGAACCGGGAACCGCAGTGCTCGGCCTTGCCGGCCTTGCTGCGATAGCGCTCAGACGTCGCAGGGAGCAAGCTTGAGTCTTTGGGTGCACGTAACCAGCTATTCCGCGCGCCATGCTAAATTTGCCCGATGTCCTCACCGCCGAGGAACTCTCGTACGTCCGTGATGAACTGGCGTCCGCCGATTTTGTCGATGGCAAACAGACGGCCCACGGCCTTGCAAAAGACGCGAAGAACAACGAACAGTTCGAACGTGGCAAAGAGGGTTCGCAGGATCTTGACGCAGTGCTCATCACAGCATTACTCCGCCACCCGCTCTTCGATGCGTGGGCGGTGCCTTCCACGGTGAGCGCGCCTCTCATCAACCGACACGCGCAGGGGATGAGTTACGGCTTCCACGTGGATGCTCCGGTGACGCAACATCCCCACGTGATGCGCAGGGATCTTTCCGTGACTCTTTTCCTTGATGATCCCAGTAGCTATGATGGCGGCGAGCTGGAGGTGGAATCCCCCGGCGGACTCAGACAGGTGAAGCTGGAGGCCGGCCATGCGTTCGTTTACGCCACCAGTGCACTGCACCAAGTGCGCGAGGTTTCCCGGGGAGTCCGCCATGCGGCGGTTTTCTGGATACAGAGCCTAATACCCGACGATGCCTTGCGGCAGAGCCTTTTCGACCTGCATGCCGCGACTTCCACTCTTCAGGACA
>JARFRT010000339.1 GCA_029287105.1 Akkermansiaceae bacterium
GTAGCCGACGTGCGGACGGATGTGGCGTGGGATCGCGGCCTTCTTGCGCAGGCGGTGGGCGGCGCCTTGAACGGCCTCACGGTAGCCAAACTGGCCGAGCATCCCCTGCGCCGGCTTACAGCGGTTGGCAAACATCTGCTCAACGATCTGTTCCTCCTCGGCAGCGAAGGTCAGAGGGCCCGCGATCTTCACGATGGTCTCCTTGTCCCAGACCCCGATCCGGGAGGTCACGAAACCCCGGCCTCCGACCGGGTCGAGCACGAGTACGTCCTCGATCGCCTGCCGGACAAGCTCCTCGTCAAATCCGGCCTCGAACGGCTTTTCGCCGAGCTTGGTTGCCTTGGCGAACAGGGCTGTTTGGGTGGCATTGCGGACGCCGTTGGGTGCCACCGCCTTCGGCTCAGCGACGGTGGCCTTCAACATCGCCAACTGGGTTTCCGTTGAATCGGTGCTTTTTGAGATGGCACGCACCGCGCTGACACGCACGAAGTCCCTGGGGTCGTCGAGCAGCTTGGTGACCTTGGATAGGTTCGCCAGCACACTATCGGCTCCGCAGGCTAACAAAGCACGGCAGGCACCGTCGCGGGTGCGGGCATCCTCGTGACTAAGAAGTTGCACGAGGCGCGGCACGATTTCCTTTTCGCCGGCTTGGAAGCGTTGACTCAGCTCGGCGGCGACCTGTCCGCGTGCTTTGGGTTTGAAAATGTTGATCAGTTCAAAGACTTCGTCGGTACTGCGTTCGCGCCACGGTGTGCCGTCGATTTCCTCAAGCCGCGGGTCGTTGAACTGGGCGCGCGCACTGGAGATCAGCTGCTTCATCTCTTGCTTGGTCGGATAGAGGTCCTCGTCCGGATCCTTGCCGGTGATCAGCGTCTGTTTCAAGGCAACCGCCTGGTGCAGGACCTCGGTGGCTGTCGGGTCACGCAAGGTCTTGTATTCGCCCGACGGCGAATGGTAGACAAAGCTGCCATCAAACATCCGGCAGAGCGTGCGGCGCCAGCGGAAGTTGCGTTCGTTGTAGATGCGCACCTGGGGGCCACAGAGTGTGGCGGCCCAGGACGACCAGTTGCCGTGGTAGTCGTGTGCGTGTCCGCCACGGCGGGTGAAGGCGCAGTGGCTCGACATCATGGCAAAGTACTTGGCGCCGTATTTGTCACCGAGGACCTTCATGGCAAAGGCGATACCCGTGTTTTTGCCGTTGCTGTCATCGGTGCCGGCCGCTCCGTGGTCGCCGTAGGGAATCGCACCCTGATCGACGTAGGAGCCGAAGAAGCGGTGGGCGCGCTCAATGGCCTGGTCGATCTCGGGGTGTTCGACGCCGAGTTTTTTGGCGAGGGCGATCAGGAAGAAGCAGCGGTTGCCGGCGGCGTTCAGCGCGCCGTATCCGGGGTTCATGCGGTGGAACTCACCACCATTGAAGGACGGGTAAGCAAAGGTATGGCCCCAGCTGCCGCCGCCGCTCTGACCCATGGCGGTGTCGATGGCGTATTTCCGCAGGGCGGGCAGAACGAAGTCATCTCCGGTGGCGTCGTAGTAAAGGGCGCAGTTGAGACCTGTGAAGCCATGGTGCCAACTCTGCATCCCCTTGTAGCCCTTGTAGCCGGGCTCGAACATCGCCCCGGCAGGGACGGTCGGCGGGTGCCACTGCTTGGCGTGTTTGCTGCGCACCCAGTCGTGCACGAGCTTGCGGTGTTCGGGTTTTCCGGAGGCGACCAATGCGATGGCCTCGATCATCCCGCCCCTGCCGCTGCGCGGTTTTTTCGGGTCGGCGACAAATCTTTGCTCCAGCACCTTCCAGGCGTCCTCGAGGATTTTGTTGGTTTTCGGGCAATCGTAAGGTGCGGTGTCGCTATAGTCGGGGAATACGCGCAGGGTCAGTTCGACCTCCAGAGTGCTGGGAATGATCGGGAATTCGCCGAACCCCTGGGCCTCCTTTTCGCGGGCCTTCTCATTCTTCCACTCGTAGAGGGTATTGTCACCCCGCGCCTTGTCAAAGAGGTCGTCGATATCAACGCCAGAGACATCCTTTTTGCCAAAGCGCTTGATGTAATTTTTATCACGCCAGACTTGAAAGGTGATTTTCCCGGCATTTTTCTCGCGTTCGGCTTCGATGATCGCCTTGCCGATGACGTGGCCGAGGTGGCCGCCGGCAACGAATTTCTTACCATTGATACCGGTGATGAGATCGCCCTTGAAGAATTGGCCCTCGGCGGGAGAGCCTTTCAAGGTTGCCTGTACCTGGATCTGATCGCCTTTGAACTGCCCTACCATGATGCAGGCGATGCCAGTTGGCCCGAGTGTCCAGATTTGCGGCTTCGTTTTACCCTCGGGGATCGGATCGCCCTTGGTCAGGTCGGGAAGGTTGGCGGGGCGTGCGGATTTTTCCTGCGTGAGATCCCCCCCATTGGCCAGCGCTTCGAGTTGTTCCGGCGTATGGGTCCGCTCTTCCGCAGCAAGAGGAAGGGTCAAAAGTCCCAGGATGAGGGCCGGGGTGAGAAAATAAATCGTTTTCATGAGTTGAATGATGGGTAGAGGGATGAGGTCGGGTCTATGAGGCAACCTTTCAGGCTGCTTGGTTGTGTTGGCACCCTACCCAGGGCGCTGCTCTAGGCTAGTATGAGCGAACCCGTTGGGCTCGGGCACAGGGTTCAGGGTTCAGGACTGTGGATTTGAGATTTCTTGTTAAAGTCTTCGGTTAGGACACTGGGCTCGAATCAAGGGTGTTGCCCTGGGAAGTGAGGAAGAGCGAAAACCCGGTGGCTTTGGCCAGGAGGGCGAATTGTTGTTTTTGGGCTTCCGGCATCGGGGTTTTGAGATCCCAGACGACGTGTACACTTTGTTTGACCCGGGCGCGGGTTTGCTTGCGCTTGGCGAGGAGTTCCAAAAACCGTTGCATCAACTGCTCGGACCGGGCCGCGGAATCGACAACAAACGAACTACGGCCGAACCAAACGGTTTCGAAGATGAAATCGTCATCGATGGTTCCCTGCGCACCATCGGCCCGCAGGACATCGACTTTTTTCCGGCGCAAAGACAAGCGGGAAAATGACTCGGGGATCTTGGTGGCCGACTCCTTGTCATCGGTGAGATAGACAAATGAATCACCTCGCTTGGCGAGTCGGGACAACTCGGCGCGACCGGGTCGTACGACCACGGGAGGCAGCGGGGTCAGGCTATTGAGCCAGGCACTTGGAACCGGCAGTGGAAACGAGGCCTTGCCGTGGATGTTCGCCCGTTTCAGGTAATCGACCACCACCATCACAATGCCGAGAGTAATCAGGAAATAGATGATTTTCAGGTTCAGGGCATCCAGGCGGTGCGCCATCGCCAGATCCTCCTCGAGCATCACCACGGGACTCTCCTCCACCATGCCGTCGATCAACTCCGAATCCGCAGCGCCGATGGCATTGCCACCACCGACGGCCGCCTCGATGCTGCCGTCATCGGCTCCGGCTGAGGACCGGCCTTTTTTCTCTTTTTTCCACGCGGGGGTGCCCGTCTGGTTGATGCGGTCCATGTATTTCAGGTCGTCTTGGTCCATGCCTGCGCGGTCGAGCGAATCGCCTGCGGTGTCTTCGGCGAAACGGACATCCGAGACGTCCTTGCCCCGGCTTTCGAGGAGGGCCTTGCGGCTTGCCTCCTGGCGTTCCTGCTGGGCGGCGATCTCGGCACTGCGGTCGAGCTGGATCAGGTTGACGTAGTTTTTCGAGTTGTTTTTGGCGAGGCCCAGCGCGCAGATCGCCAGCACGAGTGCCATCGGGCAGAGCCAGCGGCGGGGTCCCCTGATGGAATAAGCCACCCAGAGCACGGGCACGATGAGCCAGAGAAGCACGCTGATCCATCCAGCTTGGTTAAAGTAGTCCAAATTCATTTTTTAGCTTTTGAGACGGCATCGTTCCACTGATTGAACGAGTAGTAGATCAGGTTGACACCGAGGTTGATGGCGGCATCGCGCATCTCGGGAGTGACGTCGGTGTAGTTCTGCGATTTCCAGGCGTCGTTCATATCACCGGGGTGGTAGAAGGCGATCCAGCGGCCGTCATGTTTGATTCCGAGCGCACGTCGGCCACCGTGGTGCCAGAAGGCGGGTGCTCCTTCGGGGAATCCGTTGGGCAGTTGGTAAAGCATATCATCGTCCGGGATATCGATCAGGGTTTTGTCGGGGAACACCTGGCGCATGAAGTGGATGAACGAGTGGTGGAAATCCCGGTGCCCGGCATCGGCGATGAGCATGCCGCCGTTGAGGCAGTAGTCACGCAGGATTTTAACATCGGTGGAACCGACGCGGCCCATGCGGCCGTTCCCTGTCAGGTAGACGAAGGGAGGAAATCCGTCTTTCGGGTATTTCTTGAGAAGTGCGATCGAGTGGCTCTCGCCTTTGCTTGCAATCTTCTTAAACCCGGTGGCCTGGGCGAAGGCGCGGAGGAAATTGATGTCGGCGCCGGTCTGGTTCATCCCGTCGTCCCATCCGGCACCGCCATGTTCGAGGCGAATGAAACGGATCTTGTAATTGTCCATGCCCTCAGGCCAGCCCCCTTTGGTTCCGCCGCCCTTACCCATCTTACCGGCCTTGCTGCTTTGGGCGGAGTAGGTTACCTGGGTTTTCTGTTCAAGTTGTTCATCGACCTCGGTGTGGTCGAGGTCGGGCTGGTCGAAAATGATGGCGGAGTTAGGTCGCAGGCTGAGGGTTTTTTTCTTTTTCTTTTTCGGTTTCACCACCTTGACCATGGCGACCACCGGGTTGCCGCTGCCTTTGGGCACGCGGTAGGCTTCGACACAGCCGCCGAGGCTGAGAATGTATGGGATCAGGACCAGGATGATCAGGTGGGTCAGGCCGCTGGCGTAGAGGCTGCGGCGGTGGCGCGGGTCGCGACCATGGGTGCGCAGGTCCTCGAGCACACGGTCGCCGGCCATGGGATTGCCGGACACGCGGGTGAATGCCGCGTAAACCGAACGGCTGCGCATCATCACGTGGAGCCAGACGGCGTAGAGGGCGACTGCGAAAGCGGGCCAGCATGCCTTCCACCAGAGTTTGAACACGGTGGCACCGTCCTGTTTGGCTCCACCGACTTCCAAACCTTCGGCGAGGATGGAAGAAGTCCCCTGCCAGACGATGTAAACGTAGGCGGCGACCGCGAGGCAGACGATCAGCATCGACGTGCGTAGCAGGTGGTAAGTCACCCGGTTTCGGACGAGGCTCAGCACACCGGTCAGCGCACAGATCCCACCCATGATCCCGAACAGCAAGAAACAAAACTCGAGGGCCTTGGTGGTGTTGTTGTTTTCCCAGAGGATTGAAACCGACGGGTTTTGTGACAGGAAAGCAGCCAGAACCTGAGGCCCCCACTCCCGTGCCGCCAACCCGAGACCGACGAGCATGAACGCAGCCACGCTAACCACGCACGCCTTGAAAGTGGACGCACGGGTTGGGATCTCATCGATCCACTCGTCGGGGATCCTGGTCTGGTTCTTTTGGCTCATTCTGAGAATGTTTTTACTCGGGGCACGCGGCTAACGGGTCGGGCGGGGATCAGAGAGGCTTACTTAAAAAGATCCTCGTCCTCGGGTTTGGGCGCGGTTGGCCCGACTGCCTTTTTATCGAGTTCCTTCTCGATGGAGGACTTTGGCTTCTCGGGGTCGGTGCCCGGATCGCTCTGAGGATCCTTGGTGTCACCATCCTCCTTAGGAGCCCTGGGTGCCCTCGGTGCGCCGCTGGCGAGTCGACTACTGAGGTCCTGTCTGGTCAGTCCGTGTTGATCGGCAATTTCTCCCAGGGCCTTCTCAGCCTCTTTGACCGCAATTTCCATTTTCTCCTTGTCACTCATCTCGGAAACATCGTCTCCGGCGATCGTTCTGTAGAGGTAGGGAAAGCTCGTCCCGGCCAATAAGACGGCGTGTACGATCAAGGTGAAGATAATGATCGACTTCAGGCTGCTGCCCTGGAAGTGCTTCATCAGCTGATCCGGTGTTGTTTCTTCTTTCAGTGTATCTGGCATAGTGTTAGTTTTTAAGTTGATTTGTTGGCTGAGTAATTATTCGTCTTATTGTTGTTTTTCACCGACGGCCTCGATGATGCCGCCTGCTGAGGCGATGGCCTTGATGACGGGCTCGAAGGTTTCTTTGGGCAGGGCTCTGTCGCACTTGAACTGGACGTGTCGTTGATCGTCTGAAATGGTATTTGTGAGCAGTGCCCTGACGCCCCACTCGACATCCTTGGCATTATCGACACGGGTGCCGTCGAAATATATCTCGCCATTTTCGTCCACGGCAACGCGAGCCACGACGGTGACCTGTATCTTTTTGACGTAGTCGGAGACCGGCAATTCGACATCCATGTTTTTATCCTTCGCCACCTCGCTGCAGACCATGAAGAAGATGATCAGCAGGAATGCGATGTCGCCCATACTCGCGATGGGCACGGGGACGGTTCGACGTTTCTTACTTTGGAGTCGTTTCTTCATGGTTTATTTATCGTCCTCGACGATGGCTACAACTCCCTGGTGTGCGCTGATGGCGGCGAGAACCTGGAAGTAGTTTTCGTAAGGGGTGCCTCGGGTGGATTCCAGCATAATCACGCGTTTTGCGGGTTCGTTCTCACCTAACTTCAATGCCTGGAGACGTTCGTTGAGGAGATCGACGCTGACTTTTTTATCGTTAAAAAAGATCTCGGTGCCGCGCAGGTTCACGATGGGCGTTTTATCCGACTGGGTCTGGCTTGCCTTTTCGCCTGACGGCAGGTCGGCGGCGATCGTCTTCACCTTCACCAAGGTGGTCGCCACCAGGAAGTAGATGATCAGCAGGAATGCAATATCAGAGAAGGAGCCGGTCGGGATTTCCCCCGATCGGTGCTTCTTCTCCTTGCTGTAGCGTTTCCTCATTGGTTCAGGGGTCGGGGGTCAGGCATCAGGTGTCAGTAAGAACTTCTCAGGACTGTTAAGCATAGCGCCCAACATTTTTCCGATTTCACGGTTAAGATCAGTAAGCTCCATGTGTTTTTCATTCGTAATATATCCACAATCTCTGGCAAAATCCAAAGTTGTGTCCGTCTCTGAGTTCTCACGATCACAATCGGTCAACTTGCTAATAAAATGGGCTTCATAACGTCGTTTCGCCCAAGCTTCACGCAAATTCATGGAAACAGAACGGGATGACCTTCTTCCTTGGCTTGTCATAGCATAACGTTCTTCTGCTGGAAAATTTTTACTCAGCTCAAAAAACTCCATCGCGAGTCGGTAAGACTTCTGATAAACAATCAATTCTTTAACACTGTTTACTGCCATTTCCTGTCTCCTGATTTCTGTTCCCTGACTCCTGACTAGTGGTGGGTGAGGATAAACTCGACCACCTCGCTGTTGCCCTCCTCGATCTCGAGCTCGATTTCGTCGCTCCAGCGGTTGAATACACTTTGGGGAATGACGGCCAAGAGGGCGACGATCAGTCCGACCGCGGTGGTTACCATGGCCTCGGCGATTCCGTTGGCTACGGCACCGCCGCTACCGCCGACGCTTCCCGCATCCGCGAGGCCGGCGAATGACGCGATCATACCGGTGACCGTTCCGGTCATGCCCAACAGCGGGGCTGCGGTGCCGATGGTGGTGAGGACGTCGAGACGTTTGTTGACCACGCTCATCGCCTGGGCGCTGTAGTCTTCCATCACCTGGCCGACGACCAGACGCATGGTCTCCGAGCTTTCCTCTTTCCCGTGGAGATGGGAGTAGGAGCGGAGGCCTGCGAGCAGGACCGAAGCGATCGGGCCGTGGGACGATTCACATTCGGTGATGGCACCCTGGATATCGTTGTTGCGCAAGTGGTTGAGCACCTTGGATCGAAGTGACCTGGTGTCAATCTTACGGTTCAAGCGGAACGCCATCCAGCGGTCATAGACCACGGCCAGGCTGATCAGGCTGCAAATAACCAATGGGACCATGATCGGCCCGCCTTTTAAGATGTTTTCTAACATAGTTCAGTAATTAGTGTTTAGTTGTTTGTTTCGGATTTGAGAAATTGGAGGACGCGAAGGGCGTCGCGTGGGCTGACAGCGCAGCAGTTATGCTGGAGTGCCTCGGCGGATTCAATCACGAGTTCGCCGGTGGATTGATTGTAATGGGTTTGCCGGCTCCGGGAGATGGGGATGCGTTCGAAATAGCGGCGGCGACCGACCGAGAGCAGCACCAACTCATCTGCCATGACACAGAGCCACAGCGGTGACTTTCGCCACCAGCGGCCGGTATCGATCTTCGCCCGGGTGCGCAGACGCAGCCGGGGTTCGGCGTCGCCCAGGTTGTCGCGGAGGAGTTGTTGTTCGAGTTTGTTCACAGAGTTCGTATGCCCGTTTATTTATTCGCTTCTTTCAGCGCCTCGAGCATCCGTTCACGCATCAAGGCTTCCTTCTGGATGATGTCTTCAAATACCGGGTCGGCGAGGCGGCCGCGGGCGTATTTCGCCCATTTGCTATCAGGGAAATCGAAGGTGACGCGGCGGTAGATCTGGTAGGCTGACATCATCGCCTGACCACGGGATTTCCAACCACCACCGGGGATACGCTCGTGGCTGAGGCCGCACCAGTAGAGTGCTTGGGCGCGGATGTCGCTGTCGTCGTATTCCTCGTTGTCGATGACGATTTGGAATCCGTCGATCGCCTGCTTGTACTGGTGGGCGCGCATGTAGTTTTGGGCGGCGCTGAGTCCGGCGAGGCCCGCGAGCGGGTTATCCGGGAAGCGTTGTTGCAGTTTCGAGTAGACCATGGCGGCTTTGAGGAATTCCGGGTAGGAGAGTTCGTCGAGGCGCAGTACTTCGGCCTTGGATGCGAGGTCCTCTTTTTCGCGCAGCGGGTCGGCTTGTTTTTTGTAGGACATGCCCTTTTTCCTAAAGTATCCGCCGAGGCGTGACATCACGGTGGGGATCAGCTCGTCGTCGGGGTATTTGTAGGCGAGTTTGACGTATTCCTCGACTGAGTTTTCGATCTCACCCATTTTCTCGTAGACGAGGGCGGTCTTGAACTGCGCCTTGGCAGCGAACTCGGTTTCGGGGTAATCCGTGGGGATTTTTGAAAAACGGGCCAAGGCGTCCTGATAGAGCGGGAGTTTGGCCGCCTCGTTTTTCGAGAGGTCGGCGTATTCCTGGGCGAGGTTACCGAGCAGGTATTCGGCATGGGCGCGCATCTCGTCATCGCGGTGGGTGGCGAGGGCCTCGGTCAGAAGTTTACGGGCTTGTCCCATCTCGCGGCGCGCCAGGCTTTCCTGGTCCATCTTGCGATGTTTTTTGGCAAGTTCGAAAAAGCACTCGGCCAGGGTGAAGCTGGTTTTCACGGCCATTTGGTCGCCGGAGTAGCGTTTACTGAATGGCTCGATCACGCCGTCGGCGCCCTTGTTGACGGAAACCGTTAGTTTTTGTTCAGGATCCTCACCGGATGCGGCATAGGTGACGGTGATATCGTCGCCGTAATGGATCGGGAATCCGTTGAGCTCGACGGGCGGCAGTTTCGACGGAATTTTTTCATCGGCATAACCGATGGCGAACACGCCTTTGAAGACACCGCTGTGCGGTTCGGTTTCGCTGATGTTGTAGGTGGCGGATGCGCCGCTGCTGCCTTTCAGGGTGACCGATGCGGAGTCGCGCTCCGGGCTCTGGTCGAGGTTGCGGGCGAGCAGGCGGATGTAGACTTTCTCCCCGACAAAGGCGCTGCGCAGGGTGCTATTGAAATTGCCATTCATCACATCGAGGAAGGCATGGCTACCGACGGCAACCGACATGGTTTTCCACTGCACGTTGTCGTCGGCATCTTTATACGGGTAACCGATGTGGACGAGGTCGCCGGCGCGCACGGCGAGTCCATCGGGAAGGGAGGATGCTGACATCGCCTCGGCGGCCTTGGTGGCGAAACTGCGAGCGGGCGGATCGCCGAGGATCAGCGGAACGGAGAAGATGAATCTTCCTTGTTCCAGCGGAGTGGCATTGGTCGGAGGCAGGGTGTTCATGCCTGCCGTGTAGCCGGCGGGCATCTCAATTTTGGCGCCACTGAGGGATCCGGTCAGTTTCAATGTGCCGGGGACGCTGACATCAAACGCCGTGTCCGCGGGAACTTTTGCCGCTTTGCGGGCGGCGTCGGTTTGGATGTAGGCTCTGATCTCGCTGCTCTTTGCAAAGGCGAGGTGGGGCACGACGACGTCGAAGCGCAGGGACGAGCCGATCACGCCCTTGAGTTGAGTTTTGGCCAGAGCAGGCTCATCGACGTATGAATAGCTTAGTGTGCGGCGTGGCTGGAAGACTTCCGGGCCGGAGTCGCGTTTGCGTTTACTGCCGTCATTGGCATCGGTGGCTGGCACATCATCGGGCACGGGTGAGGGTGGCAGGAGTTTACTGCTGATGTTGTAGGCCGCCACGGCGGGGGTGTTGTATTGGGCGTGTTCGATGACGACGGATCGGTCGGCGGGGATGCCGGGGTCGAGGTTTTCCATGTCGCGGTAGGTGGCGGTGATGGTGCCGCCCTCGGGCAGCTGGATCTCGGAATCGCGTTCGGGTTTGCCGGCCACAGGGAAGACGCGGCCGATGAAGCGGGCGCTATGGACCTCGGTTTCCACGGCCTTGATCATCACGGACTTGCCGTCGCTGGTATCCACTTTGATATCGAGAGTATCACGTTGCGGGCTGCTATCCATGTCGGCATCGTCGATGACGAGAGCGACGGCGTCGTCGAACTTGAAGCGGCGGATGGCCTCCGGTTCGAAAACGCGGCCTTCCTCTGTTTCTTTGTAATTGAGGAACGAGGCGGTGATGGTGGCGGTATTGAATGCGACGGTCAGGTTTCTGCCGTGTTTGGTGCGGCGTGGTGTGGCTGAGCGTGGATCCTCGTAGCGCACGCTGACCTGGTCGCCGGGCAGGACCTCGAGTTGCAGGTTTTCGCGCAGCGCCTTGTAGTCCTGGGCGACAGGCAGCAGGGCCTTGCCGCTGCGGTCGCTGAGAGTAACGCTTTTCATCGTCGGAGCGACGCCCTCGAACCCTTGGATGACGAGGCGGACGAGGCGGGCCCGGGTGCGGTCACCAAAGGCGACATCGATCCCGCCGTCAGACGGGGTGATCGTGGCGGGCTGGGCGATGGCTTGGCGCACGCCCTCGGGGAAGGTGGTGGGATCGAACATGGCATCCGGGCAGGGTGCAAGTTGTTCGTTGCCGGGGACATCGCACATCAGGACGGGTTTGCGTTTTTGCAACTCCGAGGCTGACTCGGTGTGCCAGATTTGGATCTCGTGCAGTCCGGGGCCAAACTCGCGTTCGATCGTGAGCGGGTCGTCGGATTTTTCGGAAGCGGGCTGGCCGTCGATGAGGAAGATCGTCTGGATAGTGCCATTGGCGTCGGCTGCCGGGTAGCCGGTCAGGCGGAAGCGGCGGATTGCGGCTGCCGGCTGATAGAAAAGCGCGCGGAACTGCATCAGTGCCGCGTAGCCCGGGTGGCCAGTGTTGACGGTGGGCAGTTTCTCAGCGGACAGGTTGGTGACGACGCCGGCATTGTAATTGATCGTCTGGCGGACCGAGCTGAGCTCCATTTTCTCTTTCCACTCCTTGGGAAGATTGCGGTCCTCCGCGGCCGGCAGGGGATCGTTGTGCGAGTTCGGGATGAGGGCAACCCGGGGCCGGCCGTCCCAGGGGGCCGGGTTTTTCGTTTCCGGGAAGCGGGACCGGGTGGTCCACTGTTTGCCGTTCATCGATGTCTGCAGGACAAAGTGGGTAAGCCCCTGCCCTGCCCCGCCGAAGTTGAACGACATTTGGTCGAGTGGCACGTTATCGTTGAGGTCGACGCCGAAGGTGCGCGGCTTGTCCTTGTCCCCGACATTACCGGACCAGCCGGGGTAGTCTCTGGCGCTGATGGCCATGTTGGGGTCGCGGCCCGGGGCGCTTTCTGAGGCGAATGCCATGGCCTGGGCGCCGGTGGTGGGCACCACGCCCTCAAACTCGCCGGTGTAGGCGCCGGTTTCCTTGAGGACAAGCTGGCGGATTTCATCGCCACTGGAAACATTCAGGTTGACGATGATTTCATCGACACCCGGAGTCTGGCTTTGGTCGGGGTCGGAAACGCGGATGTAGACCGGGTTGCCGGGCCGGACGCTGCGGGTGCCGAGGGCGGCCTGGGCGGTGGAGAGCCCGAGTTCCTCGATGGCGAGGCGGCGTTCCCCTTCGCGGGGTGGGAAAGCACCGGCGGAAAAGGAGAGATGGGCGTCGGAGGCGACCTCGATGGCGACATCCGGATCGGCGGGCAGGTCATCCATTTTCGCCCGGAACCGTTTCGAGTAGCCGAAGCGGATTTCGTCTTTCCCGAGGATTTGTAAGATCTTATCGCCATCGACCGGCGGCCCGAGGGCGGTCGGGATTTCAGCACGGAACTTCTCCTTGCTGTCGCCGAGCTGGTGCAGCATGACACGTTCTCGGTCGCCGGATTTCGCCCAGATTTCCACCTCGATGTCGGCCCCGACGCCGGACACGCTCAGGGTGGGGTCGCGCAGGTTGATTTTGACCGCCTCACCGGGGACGATCACCGTGTCGTCCTGGGACGGCCCGAGCTCAATCTCGCTGGCCTCGACGAGTTTGCGCAT
>JARFRT010000391.1 GCA_029287105.1 Akkermansiaceae bacterium
GCAGGCCTGCCGCCGGTGGTGACCCGCATCACCAACGTGACCGCCACCGGCTTCGACCTCAGGATTGACCGGGCCGATGAACTGACCGATCCGGTGAGCATCGATGTCTCGATCGTTGCGGTCGATGAGGGGGTTTACACCCAAGCTGCCGACGGTGTGACCATGGAGGCGGTGAAATACACCTCCACCATCACCGCCTACGGGGCCAAGAACTGGACCGCCGAGTCCCGCAGCTATCAGAACAGCTACACCACGCCGGTGGTGATCGGCCAGGTGATGAGCAGCAACGATGCGAATTGGTCGACGTTCTGGAGCATGGGGGCCACCCGTCAGGATGCGGTTGATGCCGCCAACCTGAACGTCGGCAAGCATGTCGGCCAGGATAAGAACAAGACGCGCGCTGACGAGGTGGTCGGTTACATCGTGATCGAGGCCGGCAACGGCACGGTTAACGGAGTGGCCTACGAGGCCGGCCTTGGTGCGGCGACCGTGCAGTGCTTCGGTGATTCGGCGACGCCCTACAGTTACAGCCTGAGCGGTAGTCTCGCGACGGTGAGCACGGCGGCCGTTTCGCAGAGCGGGATGAACGGAAACGACGGGGCATGGGCCGTGTTGTCAGGCATTCCGCATGTGACGACCACCAGCCTGAACCTGCACGTCGCCGAGGACGAGTTCAAGGACAGCCGCCAGCGCCACAGCGCCGAGCGCGTCGCCTACATCGTGTTCGAGTAAGTTTCCCACAGGCCACACAGTAGCCCCTTGGGCTGCCCCGTCGGAGCAGAGCTCACAGTGCTGCCCCCGCCATTTCGGCGGGGGCAGTTTTGCGGGGTGGTCCTAGTGTGTATACAATAGGCCTGTCCCGAATGGCACTGATCTTCGTCTTCTGTGAATGATGGCCCTTTCATTCACTCGGCCTGTTATGAACCCCAAAGGGGTAGCCTAACGAAGCCCAGGGCAACGCCCTGGGATGGTTACGCCGTCTATTTGAGCCCTGCCAGGGCGTCCTAAATCATCAGGCAAGCACCCAATTAAGCCGCCCTGTCAGGGCTCACCGGCAAAAAGTCCATCTTGACCCAGGGCTCTGCCCTGGGCTGCGATAGATCGCACCTGTGGCGCTTAAGTCAGTGCCATTCAGGTTTGCCCCCTCATTAAAAACGGGCTGCCGACTCAATGCTTAGTTTAGCTTTTGCCCATCTTTCAATAGCTGCGCGCGGAGTTGATCATACGGAACCTGTTGTACGGAAATGACATCTTCGACGGCCAGAGCGGCCGCGGTTCCAGCACTTTGGCCAAGAATCATAAAGACCGGTTCCATCCGGATGGAGCCAAAAGCGATGTGGGTGGCAGACAGTGCCCAGGGCACGAGCAGGTTTTCACACTGATTGGCTGGAGGGATGATGGCGCGGTAGGAGATACCGTAGGCCTTGCCTCCGATGTAGGATTGAATGTCACCTTCGTTCCTGACCATCCCCTTGAAAACAACGCGTTGGGTATTGTGTGAATCCAGAGTGTAAGCGCCCATCCCAATAGGATCTTCGATGGGAAGTTTGCGCTTACAGTGTGCCTCAGTCATTACGAAATCGGAACGCATGCGGCGGGCTTCACGCACGTAAATATTATATGGCCAATGGCCGTTGTCGGTGAATTCATCCTTCGGCAAGCCCCATGTGGAGTAGTCTTGCCGGATGGATTCGGGTACTTTCGGATGGTTTTGAAGAGTCCAGACCAGGCCGAGCTGCCAATCGCGGTGTTTTGCGGCCAGCGCTTGTCTTTGCCGATGGTTGAGCGTCGCCCAATTCCAATCATCCCCGTAATTCATGCCAATGAAATCGGTTGAAATGCCGCCTGTATTGTTGGAGTCCGTCTTGCGGTTGGGCATGGGCGAGAGCTTGAAGAATTTCTTCTTTTGCCCGGCCTTAATGGCGCGGAAGAGAATTTCGTAATCAGCCTCGTTATAGCCGGTGGGCTTGCTGATCGCGACGCGGTTTTCCGGAACATCGGTCAGGCGCATCCGGAAGCAGTAGGCCTGCAGTCGTTGGTCGCCATCGCCTTTGTTGCCACCGAGATCAGGGTTGACGCCAGGGAGGAGGCCGCTCGACGCATTTCCCTGCTCGACATAGGGGTCTATACCTTTGGGGAGTTGATTCTTTTTCGCCACGCCTGTATTTCCATTGCATTGCTCGCTGAATTCAGCATTCGACTCACGTCCGGTGAAAAAAGTGACGCCTGCTCCGGGTAACAGATCACCCTCATAGGAGGCATCAATGAAGACCTTGCCCTCGATTCTCGTGCCGTCTTCGAGTAGGAGAGCGCTGATGCGTTTGCCCGACTTGATGACACCATTCTCAAGATTGAGGCGTCCTTTGATGATGTTGACTCCGGCCTCTTTCGCCATGGCATCGAAAATGGCTTCGGCCACCTTAGGCTCGAAGACGGATGCGAGCTGGGTCTGCTGATTGAACGCCGCCATTCTCTGCACTTTGATCTCGGCAAAAGATTCAGCTTTCTGCTGCGTCCAAGCCTCTTGATTCTGGTAGTGCAAATATGACCGGTGGTAAAACTCGCGCGAGAGCCCACCTAGAATCTTGTCGTTGCCGATATCTGTCCAGCCCAGACCGCTGCTGCTCATCCCTCCCAGGTGTCCGTATTGCGACACAAGGATCACAGATTTTCCCATTCTTGCTGCTTGAACCGCCGCGGTGACTCCGCCGGAAGCGTCTCCATACACGACGACATCCGCATTTTTTGCAGCGATGGCTGAGCAGCAGGAGGCCATGATCGCTCCGGTAGCGATGGCCGTGAATTTGGCTAGGATCGTTCTTTTCATCTATTAAAAATGTTTCTGTTTTATTTTTTGGTGGCCAACTTGACCATAGCCTCTGCCATGGCCTGTGCGACGTTCATGTAAGCCTCCGCATTGCCGTTATAGTGGGCATTGGAGGCGCCCCCCATGCTCAAGGGATGGGTGTAAACCGTGGCGACGTTGCCTTTGAATTCCGGGTAATTGCCGCTCTCGCCATCGACCGCCAATTGGGCGTTGAGAATCAAGCCGTCATTGCCACTTGTTCCCTTCTTGGTTTGGCCCAGTGTCGCGCAAACGAACTTCGCATCAGGTGCGTTGAAGTCTTTTCGAAGCGCCTTGATCAGCTGGACCAGGTTTGTTTCATAGCGGCTGGCATGGACTTCGTTGTAGCGGTCTTTGTCGCCCTGCCACCAGAAGAAGCCTGCGACCTCGTAGCTCGTGGCGCCGGGGTAGTATTCGGGCAGGTTCTCGAGGATATTCTTCGCGTTGGCGACATCGTCGTCATACTGCTTGCCTGCATACCATTTGACCGGCTTGCCGGGATATTTCCAACCTGGTCGCGGCAGGAGCTCTGCGGTTGGGTGGTCTTTGTAGCCGCAGTATGTCACGCCATCAATGGTGTAGCGCTCACTGCCCGGAGGTAAAAGATCCCAAGCCAGACTGCGGTTGCCGATGGAGCTTTTCAAAATCATGACTGGCTCCTCGATCGCCGCGCCCAAGAGATGCCCGACGCCGATTTCGATTCCTATTTTCTTGTCGTTGACCGTCAGCCAATCGTTACGATAGACATTCATCTTACTGCGCTTCTCCATCACGGAGACATTGCGCACATCGTTCCTCACCGTCCACTTGCCGGAGTCGTCGACCAGATAGGGGTAGAGATTTTTGCTTTTGACTGCGTTTTCGAGCGACCCCTCTCCGCCTTTGACTTGACCCATTTCGAGAGTGTTTGATTGACCCATGATGATGTAGACCTTCACGGGCTTGCTGACACCCGCGGGTTCGCTGTCGGCAGCGAGGGCTCCCGCAGTCATGGTGCTTAATCCTAACAAAGTAAGGAAGGTTGCTTTTGGCATTGTACTCATATTATTCTGATGCATGATGGTGTGTTGTTGGTGAGTGTATCCCTAAGTGAGTGTGAAGTCCTTCGCTCGTCGGTTTATCCGGCTTATCCGAGGATGCATAATGGTCCGATCGGGATTACTTCTTCACCGGGGTGAGCTGGCTGCGCTTGAGCTCCAATTCATAGAGGATCCCGCCCTTGGCTTCGACCAGTCGATAGGTCACGGTCGGATCGGCCGTGGAGACATCGAAGGTGAACTCGCCGAATGCGAATTTGTCGCTGAACCCGTAGAGTTGGGTCGTCCAATCAGCGTGCTTTGCCGGCGGGCCGCTTCTGCCGCCCAGACTGGCCGGTTCGAATTCATAGAACTCGTAGCCCGAGGGCCGCGGAATCCGGAAGCCGCGCGCACCGTGCCGATCGCCGGAGAGCAGGAGCACGCCGGGAATCCTGTGCTCCTCGATCAGGCTGAAAATCTCCTCGCGGGCCTCGGGATCGAACTGGCCCCATGAGTCCTTGCCTCGCGAGACGTAGTCGCTCCACATCGTGCCGCAGGACAGGATGATGAACGGCCCCTTGCAGGCGAGCAGTGTCTTTTTGAGCCATGCCATCTGCTCCGGCCCGAGGAAGCAGTCCTTCCCCTCCCGCGTGCGGAAGTAGCGGTTGTCGGTCATGATGATGTCGCAGGGGCCAATCCGCGTGTGGGTGAAAATCCCGCCGCCCTCGTCGCCGAGTCCGTAGTAGGGGTTGTTCCATGCCTGCGTCCAGACCTTGCGGACACCGCGCCGGTCGTTGTCGCTGTAACCCTTGGGGATGCCCCAGCGATCGTTGTCGAAGTAGTCGTGGTCATCCCAGGAGGTGTAGACCGGGGTCGAGCAGACCAGGTTCTGCCATGTCGGATGGAAGTCCCGCAGTGCGTAGTCGGCGCGGTGCATGCCGAAGTTGTTGTTGCGGTCCTGCACGGCCACGTCGCCGTACATCAGCATGGCTAACGGTTTCTGCGCGAGGATCTGGCTGGAGTTCTCGCGGTGGGCAATGCCCCAGCGGTGTTGGCAGGTTCCGAAGGTGATGCGGGTCTCGGCCGACGGGTCCATGCACGGTGTGGTGATGGCGGCGTGCTTCGGAATCGAGATCTCCTTGCCATCCACCAGGACGCGGTAAGGCGTGGTTGTGCCGGCCTTGAGCCCGGTGACGGTGACAATGGCGGTCAGATCCGATTCCAGCGTACTCTGCTCCGGGCCGAAGCTGATTTCCTTGCCGTCCACCGTGGCCTTCACCTCGACCTTTGCCGGTCGGGTCGTCCGTAGCCAGACCTTGGCGCCATCGTGCGCGAGGCATCCGAGCATCGGCCCGCCGAAATGGGTGATACCCTGCTCCTTGCAGAGCGCCTGCACGGTCTTGTCCGCTGCCACCGTGGCAAAGCTCGCCCCCGGGTCGGTCGCCAGGGCGTCATAGATCGCGCTGTAGAGCTTGATGACCGCATCGGGTTTCTTGTCCCATAGGTTGAGGATCTGCAGGCAGGATTCCAGGTCGCCGCCTCTCGGACCCGAGAAGCCATAGCTGGTTTCCGGGCGCAGGCCGCAGGCGAGGGCCGCGCCGGCGAGGGCGCTGGTCTTGAGGTAGTCACGTCGATTCATGGTATTGCTTAAGTTGTTGCCTGCTGCTTGTGGGTGGGGGCTTCCGTCTTCCGGGGGTCGGGGACGCTCAGGAGGAGTGCGGTCGATGTCTTCAGGGTCCGGGTTCTTTTCATGGCGTCATGCCAGCGGTGGTCGGTAGCGGTGTTGGATGCAAACTGGAGACATTTCTGGGACGGGGCAAAAGGAATAAAAAAGAATGCGGGTGCAGGCTGACCCCATTGATGGAGAGCTTGTGATAGGCTGGCGCTCTGACCGGATGCCCTTGGCGGCGGATCATGGCCGTGCCGGACGGTGCCGCTGGTCATTCATACGACTGTTCAGTCGATGATATTTCTGTCCATACCACTTCCCATGCATCGACTGCCACTGTCCACGACGATGCCCGGCCTTTGGAACCCTCGAATTCACGGGAGGATGGGTGTCTCCTCCCGCACATGGATTGCACTTTTACGAACTGGTGCGACAGGGTGGGGGGGCGATCGTGCCACCCCTGACGAACACCGATTTGGATAGGGCTTGGCGATGATCGGGCTTGTCGGCGGCGACATGCTTCACCCACTGCAGCACACGGCGGATACATGGATTGAGGTCGTAGCCGATATGGGAAATCGCGGGGCTACAGAAGTGAAATGCCGCACTGGGGTCGTGGCAGACCATCGACACCTGATTCGGGGCCACGATGCCTTTGTAGGCCAGGTGTTGTTGGGCCGCGATGAAGAGAGGGGCCTCGGAAATGAACAGCGCGGTGGGGGGGGTGTGCTGGAACAGGGAGTCCAGGCAGTTGCGGAAGCTGTCGCTGCTCATTTGCCAGTGGGGGAGGTTGTAACGGCCGGCCTGAATGCCGTGTGCCGTGAGGGCCTCGAGGAAGGCGCGGGGGATCGGTCCGGGGTGTGGCATGCATTGCTCCTCTCGCACCAGCATCACGATGAGCCGGTGTCCCAGTTCGTAGAGTTCGCTGACCGCCTTCAAGATGGCGGGCTCCTTGGCGGTTCCGGCACCGGCGATCGGGATATTCCGGATGCGGCCAAACAGGCCGAAGGCGGGAAAGGGCTGCTGGGAGAGCCATTGCAGCACCTCGCGACTGGCCGCCTGGACAATCCATGCATCCGCGGGGTGCTTGGCGATGAGCTTCTGGATCCGCATGGGGTCCATTTTCAGTTCCGACAGCGACTTGGGGGCGAAGTTCGCAAGGTGTCCCGTCCGGATCAGTTGGTCCCGGATGTTGATCATGCAGTGGTGCATGGCGTCATCCGGGTCACTGAGCAGGATGTTCACCTTCAGCGCTTTGCGCGAGACGGCGCCCGCCGGGGTGATGGATCGTTTTTGGCCGCTGCCATGCGAGCGCACCAATCCTTTCGCCTCGAGAATCTTGACCGCCCCGTCGGCAGTCTTGTGGTTGATTCCGAGGATCTGGGAAAGGGTCTTCATCCCCGGCATTTTTCCCGACAGGTTTCCGCTGAGGATTTCGGCCTCAAGATGCAGGCTCACCTGTTCGGTGGGAGTGAGGACTTGAAGCGGTTTCATGACGGTTCAGACTCATCGCATGAGCGCGCCCCGGTGGCCAGCTCAGGATCCACCCGAATTTCTCACAGCCGCCCCATTAAATGGGGCGGGTGGTGCTTGCTAATTGTTTTGCCGTTTGTTAACGGCTGACTAGTCCATGCAGGTGAAACTGCTGTGCAATCGTGTCGGCTGCCAGTGTTTCCATTATGTTGTTAGCCAAACTCATGAAAAGTCACCTTATGCATTCCACCGTCGCCTTGTTGGCGATGGCCGCCCTATTCGCCTTTGCCCCGTCAGCGCTTGCCGCGCGGAAGAAGGCAGCGCCGATGCCCGACCTGACCGCCGGCGGCAAGCCTGATGACCAGGCTGCGGTGCCGCTGGGGCCGACCGGGATGCGCGGTTGGATCTATCACCAGCATCTGGACACCTCGAAGGCGCGCCAGATTCTGGTGACCAGCATCGAGGCCGGTTCGCCAAGTGAGGGCAAGCTCAAGTTGAAGGACGTGATCCTCGGCGCCTCGGGAAATGGCAAGGACCCTGCGGGCTTTGCTTCGGACGCACGCCGGCAGTTGGCCGATGCCATCAATGAGGCCGAGTCCCGCAAACCCGCCGAGCTGCGCCTGCTGGTGTGGCGAAAAGGCAAGCAACAAGTCATTCCCCTGGAGCTCAGGACGATGGGCACCTACAGCCCCACCGCGCCCTTCAACTGCCCCAAGTCGGCGAAGATTCTCGACGAGGGTCTGGATTATGTGGCGGGTCAGGAAAAATTCGGGAAATTCGAATGGGGGGTGATGGCACTTCTGGCGGGCAATGACCCGGCCAATCCCAAGCACGCCGCACGCCTGAAAGTGGTGCGTGAGCGCTTGCCCGAGATGCTGTTGAGCCGGGAACAAATTGACACCATGCTCAGTGGGGAAATCGAAACCCGATCGAAAGCCCCCTGGAGACATGGGCACACCCTGATCGCCCTCGCGGAATACTACCTGCAGACCAAGGACAAGTCCGTGTTGCCGACTATTGAAGCCTGTGTGGTGTCGATCGCCAACGGCCAGAGCATCTACGGCACCATGGGCCATCTCTACCAGCGTCGTCAGGAGGATGGGAGCCGCGGCTCGATCACCGGCTACGGCCCGGTGAACTCGGCGGCCCTGCCGGCCCTGCTCGGTCTGGTGCTGGCGCGCGAATGCGGGATCGACCGGCCGGAGCTGGAGCCAGCCATCCAGCG
The DNA here is from genome assembly GCA_029287105.1 of Akkermansiaceae bacterium. GTDB lineage: Bacteria > Verrucomicrobiota > Verrucomicrobiia > Verrucomicrobiales > Akkermansiaceae > Oceaniferula. Next base: position 8,229 of record JARFRT010000391.1, read on the forward strand.
CGGCGCGCGCTTTTTCGGCTACTATGCCGGCAAGGGGGCTATTCCTTACGGCGAGCACGTTCCGCTTTTCAAAGGCCATGAGAACAATGGCAAGAGCGGCCTGGTGGCGCTGGTGATGCGCCGGATCGAAGGGCGGCAGGCAGAGGCTACCTTTTTTGCCAAGATGGCGGCCGCCTCATTTCCCCAGCGTGATGGCGGTCACACCGGTCCTTACTTCAACCACCAATGGGCGCCCTTGGGGGCTTATGCGGGCAGTAAGGAAGCATTGATCATGCACTTCAAGAACATCCGCTGGCACCTCGACCTGTGCCGCCGTTGGGATGGCGGCTTTGCCTTCTCCAAGATGCTGGCGAAAAAGGACGTTTCGCACTACAGCGGCTTTGATTCGAATGTGCCGCCGTTGCTCACCTATGCCGCTCCCCTGCGGCGACTGGTCATCACGGGCAAGGGTTTGGATGGTGATTTGCTGAGTCCGAAGGACGTCGAGCAGGCTGAATTTGCAGCCCTGCATGACGCCGGCAAACGGAGCGTCGAGCAGTTGTTGGCGGATTTTTCCTGCTGGTCACCCAGGGTGAAGTTCTTCTCGGGTCTTGAGCTTGCGCAGCGTGATGTCGATCGCCAGCAGCTGGTCCCGACACTGATCAAGATGGCGGTCGATCCGGGTCATCCGGGCCGGGTTGCCGCGCTTTGGTCCTTGGGCCGGACGGAAGACAGCCGGGCGGCCCGTGCGCTGGCAGGTTGTTTGACCGACAAGGATCCCTTGGTGCGTTTTGTGGCCGCGGAGTCGATGCGCACGCTGCCCCGGGAGATGAAAATGGCGGAGGTGGAAACCATGCTCAAGGCCTGTGCGTCCACATCCAAGCCGGTGTTGCCGCTTGATCCCGGGGATCCGGTCCAGTTCGCGCATGGCCGTCTGTGCATGTTGCTCTTTTACGGCGGCAGCGCCTATGGCCCCAAGGGGGTGCTCGCGGGCAAGGAGATCGTGAGTATTGATCGCACCCTGCTCTATCCCGCCATCCGGGCGGTGGCCAAAAATCCGGGCGGACAGTGCCGCGGCACTCTCAAGTATGTGTATGCTCATCTTACGGAAGAAGATCTGACCGCTTTGGCCGACACGGTGGTTACGGCGGTGGTCGAGCGGTCTCCGGCGGATTCGATGTTCAGTTCCGGCGTCCGCAGGGCCGGGATCCAGCTGTTGCGTGAGCACGGCTATCTCGAGGCGGAGGAGGCGGCCGCCATCATGATCGAAGGAACCAATGACAACCGGAAACCGAAGACCATCGAGCAGCTGAAGAAACCTGCCGGCTACGAGGCGACAAAGACCTTCAAGAAAATTGATTCCGTGACCGCCACACCTTCACCCGTCAAGCTTCCGGCTAATACGGCCAAGCTCAAGGTGGTGGCCAGTGATCCGGCCAACGACACCATCCTGTTTACCTGGCGCAAGCTCGAAGGCCCTGGCAATGCCGTGTTCACGCCGAATGGAACCGCCGAGGCTGCCGTATGCGACGTGGTGCTGGATGCTCCGGGCAAGTATGTCCTCGAAGTGACCTTGTCGGACCCCCGTGGTCTCAGCACGATATCCAAGTCCCTGACGCTCACGGTCGAAAAATGAGGCCAAGGGGGGCGGGAGTCATTACGGAAATCTGACTGTTAAATGGTATTACTTGCCTGATTTTGGCAGGAAGCCGTCCTTGCCGTTCCAGACGGCATCTGGTCCCACGCCGTGG
>JARFRT010000449.1 GCA_029287105.1 Akkermansiaceae bacterium
CGACTCGGGCGAATTAAACCCCCAGCCGACGGCTGCCGCCGCGACCCCCGCCTTGCGCGCCGCCTTGATGTCGCGGATTTCATCGCCGATGTAGACAAGCTCGCCCGGGGCCAGGGAGTATATTTTGAGGATGTTGCGTAAGTACTTGGATTTCCCGGTGAGTTTGGAGGTTGAGGAGATGAAGCTGAACACCCCGCCGAGTCCATGCGTTTCGAGGAAGAGGCCGGCGTTTTCGACCGAGTTGGAGGTAAGGATCCCAAAGTGCTCGGCACCTTTCCGCAGTCGGGGCAGCGCGTCCCCCATCCCTTGGACCAGTGGCAGGGTCGGGATCTTGGCCTTGAGCATGCGGGTTCCCCGGTAAAGCAGGGTCGGAACCATCCGCCTGGAGATACCCAGATGATCGAGGAAATCGGTGATATTCATCGTCCGCAGGTGGGCGACTTCCCCCGCCTCGATAAGTTGAAGGCCGAGATCCTGTGCCAGCTCATTATAAATCCTCAGGCCTTCGTCGAGCGTGTCGGCGATGGTACCATCAAAATCAAAGACCAGGGAGCGGTATTTCATCAGTGATACCACAATATGCCTGAACTGGGAAAATGCGACCTCGAAAAAAGGATGAGCGCCCGGTCACGGTGGCGGGTCATAGCGCCACGGGGTGGAGCTTCGGTTTCAACGTAACAAGCTGCCCGGTGGCCACGACCATCGTCAGACGGCATCGCAGGATACAACGAGGGCACGATCGGTCTCAACCGTCCAACGCACGTTGTATCCGTCGATCAGGCAGCCGTATTCACGCTCACTCTCGTCACGCTGATACGCAGGGCGCGGATCGGCCGCCAGGGTGGCTTCGATTAATGCCCTGGTCGGGTCGGTCAGGTTGGCACCGACGCCAGTCTGCCAGTCCACGTCTAACATGGTAGGTGCCTTGTGGGCAAATCCGCCATGAGCATCGGGCAGGGAATCCGAGTAGGGGACATAGGGTTTGATATCGAGTACGGGGGTGCCATCGACGAGGTCAACACCGCGTAACTTGAGCACCGGGCTGTCCGGTCGGGTGAGGTCAATACTTTCCAGCCTCACACACGACAGCCCAAGCGGGTTCGGCCGGAAGGGAGAGCGGCTGGCGAAGACGCCAACTTTATCATTGCCACCCAGTCGCGGTGGCCTGACCGTCGGCTTCCACTCGCTTCGCAATGCCTGATGAAAAACAAAAACCAGCCAGACATGCGAGAAACCATCGAGTCCGCGCACGGCATCGACATCGCGGAACTCCGGCTCAAACACCAATTCGCCCCACGCCTCGTCCACGAGCCCCGGCTGCCGTGGAACTCCGAATTTTTCGCCGTAGCAGGTTTTGA
>JARFRT010000552.1 GCA_029287105.1 Akkermansiaceae bacterium
AGCACGAGGTCGTGGCGCTCGCAGAATTCGGCGAGCTTGATCACATCCTCCTTGGGAAAGACGCGACCGGTGGGGTTCTGTGGGTTGCAGAGAATGAAGACCTTGGTTTCCGGGGTGACGGCCTTCTCCATGGCGTCCCAATCGAAACTCCATTCGCCTTCGACTTTGATGTGATCGACGGTGATGAGCTTGGCGGCGGCATCGTGATGGACGCCAATGAAAGGTGGGTAGACGGGGGTGCAGGTCATCACCGCATCACCGGGGGATCCGAAGGCACGTGCTGCAAGCGAGAGTGCGGGAACGAGACCGCCGAGGTGGATGATCTCCTTTTCTTCGACCACTAATCCATGGCGGCTTTGCATGTAGCCAAAGATGGCGTTGATCAACCCTGCGTGAGCCTGTGGGTATCCGAGCACTCCATGAGCTACCCGTTTCTGCAAGGCGTCGATCACACAAGGGGGAGACATGAAATCCATGTCCGCGACCCAAAACGGATCGAGGGAGGGGAACTTGTCCCATTTCAACGAGCCGGTGCCCCGGCGTGGGATGATGCGGTCGAAATCTATGCAGGAAGCCATGCCCATGTGCTAGCCTAAGCGGGAGATGCTGGCCAGTCATTATTCGTGGGGGAGTGTGCAGGGCGACCAAGCTGGGGAGAGATGAGCAGTTGGTGCCTGCGGCGCTTGATAGAATTTACAAAATGTACAGAATTTTGTCTAAAAAATCCCTAGCTTGATCGCCCGCCACGGGTGGGGGCGGGAATTATCTTGCTTCATCGCTCCCGGATCATAACTCTTGGCCTATGCAAATGCGGGACGTGGCTGAGCGGATATTGTTGGCGCAGTCGCTCGAGGAAAAATTGTTACTCGCCCCCGAGTTGGGTGACGGCGTGAGTGACGATGCGCCAGGGCAGGCGGTCAGGGCGCCGGACCGTCCCGGTCGGCCGGATGAGCTCAGGATTGTCAAAAAGGGTGTCAGGGCCGGGTTTCCCGGGGTGAACCGGCTCGATGACGATCGCGAGCGCGGCAAGATGATGCATTTCCTCGCGAATCATGAGTTGCTTGCGGCGGAGTTGATGGCGTTGGTGTTGTTGAAATTTCCTGATGCGCCGAAGGAATACCGTCGGGGCGTGTATGAGGCGATGCGCGAGGAGCAGATGCATACGCGGATGTATTTGCGGCGGATGAAGGACTGCGGCATTGCCTTTGGCGAGTTGCCGGTGAACGACTACTTCTGGCGCTTGATTGCGCCGATGGAGACGCCGATGGATTTTGTCACCCGCTTGAACCTGACTTTTGAGCAGGCGAATCTCGATTTTTCCAAGCACTACGCGGCGCTCTTCCGGCAGGTTGGCGACACCGGGACGGCGGCGGTGCTGGAAAAAATCTATCTCGATGAGATTGGCCACGTGGGTCATGGGGTGAGGTGGTTCCGGAAGTGGAAGGCGGAGGGGGAGACGGATTGGCAGGCATTCAAGAAATCGCTGACCTTCCCGCTGGCGCCGGCCAAGGCGAAGGGAATTGCACCGTTCAATGCGGAGGGGCGGAGATTGGCCGGCTTCGATGAGGATTTTATCAACCATCTGGAAGTCTGCGAGCAATCGCGTGGCAGGACACCGGTGGTGCATTGGTTCAATCCGAATGCGGAATCCTGTGTGGTGGCGGCCGCGGCGGGCCGGACGTATGCTCCCAACAAGGTCGAGTCCGCACTCGAGCACGATCTGGAGTTGCTGACCCTGGCGTGGTGTCGTCCTGATGATGTTGCCCTGGTGCGTGATCATCCGGGTAACGGGCACCTCGCCCGCTTGCAGCGCGCAGGTATCAAGTTGCCGGAAATACTGGAGGTCGGCCAGCTTGCCGACCGAAAACTCGGGGGGCTCCGCCCATGGGCGTGGTCGCCGGATGCCTCGGCACTGCTGCGGCAGTATGCCGCGGATGTGCCGGACAACCGCGCATGGAAATGGAGGCCGGCCGACCCCTCCGGGTGGTTGAGTAAGGAGGTCGGGGTGCGGCTGGAAAAGCGGTTGGGCCTGACGGATGGCAGCGGTGTTTTTTGTCGTGACCGGGACACTGCGCTGGCTGCCGTGCGCGAGCGAATGGGGGCGGGGGATGTTCTTCTCAAAGCGGCGCATGCCTGTTCCGGGCGTGGCCACAAACGCTTGCGAGCCGGAGGTTCTGAGCAGGAGGTGCGGCCGTGGTTGCAGAACGCGCTTGCCGCGCACGGCGGAGTCGTGGTCGAGCCGTGGCTTGAGCGGGTCATGGATTTTTCCGTTCTCTACGAGATGAAGCCCGGGGCGGAAGAGGGGGAGGCGCCATTCACAGCACCTCCGACGCAGGCAGGTTTCATCGGGATGACCCGGATGGAAAACGACGATGCCGGCCGCTTTCTCGGAACCCGCATCTACCCGAAATGGGCCGCGGGTATGGATGCCGAAGTGGCGGAGTTCCTTTTCCGTGAAGCCGGGGTGATGCAGTGGTATCGCGAGAAAATCCCGATGGAGCTGCCCGGCTTGTTACCGGGCTACGTGGGGCCGGTCGGGGTGGATGCGATGGTGTTTCGCCGTGTCGATGGCTCGCTGGGGCTGCGCCATGTCGTCGAGCTCAACGTGCGCATGACGATGGGGAGAGTGGCCATGGAGTTGCACAAAAAGACCTGTCCGGGGCGTGAGGGCAGCTTGCGTATTTTACGTAAAAACAAACTGAGTGCAGACGAGTTATCCACACTTTCCTCACAGGATATTGACAGCACGTCGGTGGTGATTAACGACCCGCAAACGGCGCGCGAGTTCATCGCGGTGTGGACGGTGATCGGTGCCTAGTTTTCAAGTGATATTAGGCATAAAAATCGACGGGTGAACGACTTTTGAAGCTTGTTCACATCGGGCGCACCCGTCGTTTTCACCCCACGGGCGAGTGATGTGAATAAGTGGGCGGCGAGCCATGTGGATAACTTATGCCCATATCGCGGATACCTGTTCTGACCGCTTGCATCAATGGTCCCGTGTCGACGCCGACCGGCTGAATGCCCAGGCACCGAGCAGGGCGGCGAGGGTCATACAGGTCCAGATGCGCCAGAGGTGGTCGTCGCGGGTGTGGCGGTCGACGGCGGTGGCCATGGTGGATGCGGGCAACTGGTCGGTGGCGCAATGGGAGAAATCGGCTTCCCGGGTATCGGCAAAGTGGGCGGCGGAGGTAAGCAGCGATTCCTCTCCCTGGGTGAGGGTGAAAAACCCGGGTGTTTCCGGGGCCGAAATGAGCGCCGTGTGGGGAGGCACGGTGGCTGTAGCCAGCACGGAGCCATCGAGTGCCAGGGAGGTGAAGATGAGCGGGGACGCCTTTTCTCCCCTGCGTCGCGTGACCTCGAGCGGTTCGGAGGTTTCCGTGATCCTTGATTCCGGGGCGATTTTTTCCTTTCTCAGTTGCTCGCAGAATCGGAGCAGAAGGATGGCGGTGGCGGGTTGTTTCAGGGCGTTGGACTGATGGATGTCGAAGTTGAGGATCAGGGCCTTGTTGCCCGAAGGGGGGTGGGTGCGGAGGTAGATCAGGGGGCGGTTGCCTGGCCAGAGCAGGACGTCGTCGGACTGGTCGTGCGGGATTGGGATGGTGGCGCGGACCAGGAGTGTTTGCCAGTTGAGTCCATCGGTGAGCGGGTGCCGGGTGGCGACGATGTTGCCGGTCAGATAAGGTCGGTTGGATGCCTTGTCCTGCGGGAATACAATGAGGTGGCTGCGGCGTGGGGTGGTCGCGGTGGAGGTGATGACGAGGTCGGCGGCACCTTCCGCCGGGGCCGGTTTCAGGTTGGGGAAGCTGCTCAGCAATTTGTCGTAGAGCCGGGTTGATTCCTTGGGAAGCGTCGACTGTACAAGCAGGGGTTTTGGTGCGGGTCGGACCAGTGGCAGGCTGTCATCCAGGTCGAAGGCGTCACTGCTCAGGACGATACGGCAGCGGGGCTGGTCGCTTGGGAAGGCGCCCTGGAGTGTGGCGAGTCCGCCGGCGGACAGGGTGAGCGACTGTTGCTTGCTGCGGCCGTCGGCCGTTTCCAGGTGCCAGTTGCGTTGTTGCTCGGTGTCGGAGTAGTTTCTAACAATCGCCTTCCAGATGAGGTTGCCGTCGCGTTGGCTGAAGCTGACGCCGGTGATGCCGCAGTTGTCGGTATTTTTTCCGATGGCGATGTAGGATGCGTTGTAGGGTGGGGCGGATTCCGGCGGGGTGTCGGTGATGTAGGTGATGGCGCCTTCGGAGCCCACCAGGCTGCGGACGACACGCAGGGTGTTTCCGGGGTCGGTGGCGCCGGAGTGAGGGGCCCGGTTTTCCAGGGTCTTGAGCATGTCCTCGACGGATGTCCCCTGATAGATTTTCCCTTGGGACGGGTCGGATTCCATCAGCCAGATTTCGATGTTGGCTGCGTTTCCTTGCAGGCGTCGGATTTCTGATTGGAGGGTCGATGCGAGCTTCTTTTCAAAGACGCGCATGGATGCGGAGCTATCGAGCACGATGGCGATACGTTGGGTCGACTTGGCCTTGATATAGCGGGGTTGGACGAGCAACCAGGTGAGCAGGAGCACGGCAAGGATTTGCAGCCAGAGCGGCACCGAGTTGACCAGGCGGTCGAAGCGTCTGCCGCTGGTCGACTCCCGCTGCGTCTGGCGCAGCAGGAACAGGGTGCTGACCAACTCCACTTTCGCCCGTCGTTGGAGGAAGTGGATGAGCACGACGGCCGGGATGCCGAGAAGCGCCCAGAGGCCGTGGAGGTTGGTGAGGATGAGATTGATGAGTTTTTAAGTTTTAAGTTCTAAGTTTCAAACTCCAATGACCGAGGGGTGCTGGAGGACTGGATTGTTTCATCAGGCTGGTTTTGGTATTTGGAGTTTAAATCTTAACACTTAATGTCGGTCAGCGGATGGCGAGCGCACCAGTCTGGATGGCTTCGGCGTTGAGGGCATCAAGCATGGGGGAGTCTGCGCAGACGCGGGCGAGCGGGGCATTGAATCGGCGTGCGGCGGCGTGCCATGCGGCAAAGTGGGCGGCGTAGGCTTTGCGGTAGAGATGGAGCGTGGTTTTCTCCACGCGGTGTGGATGATGGCCACCTTGCTCGGCATCGACGAATTCATAATTGCCTGACCAGTCGGGGCTGGCCTCGGATTTGAGGAAAGGCGCGAGGATGATGGGTTTGCCTTGTTGGCTGTTAAGGAGTTTGAGCGGCGGGGTCGGGTCGCCCTCGAACAGGAGGTCGGAAATGACCAGTCGGATGGCATTTCCCCGGAACTGGATTTGATCCAATGCCAGCGGTGGGGTGCTGCCGCCCGGATGCATGGAGGTTACGCTGTCGAACCAGTGGTGCGAGGTGACGGCGTCGATGGGCAGGGTGGCGTGGGCGTCACCGCGGAGGACATGGATCCGGGTGGATGCACCCGCTTGGATCGCTGAGAGGGTGGCGAAGTAGAAAAGCTCGGCAGTACGTGCCGCTTTGGTGGGTTCAAAGAGCATGGACTCCGAGGCATCCAGGATGATATCGATGACGGGCCGGACCTCCTCGCGGTAGAGCTTCATGCTGTAGTTGCCGGTGCGGGCGTAAGCTTGCCAGTTGATATGGCGTGGGTCGTCGCCTGGCACGTAGGCGCGGTGGTCTTGAAAATCGATGGACGAGCCGGTGCCGGCCCCCTGGAATTCGCCTGCCATGCCGCGCCAGACCTGGCTGCGCAGCGGCAGCGTCAGTCGCTCCGCGCAGACGGACGCCTGGGCGGAGAGTTGGCTGAGTTGATCACGGTTCATGGCTCACTTGGTGTTCGATTTCACGAATATGTTTCCAGACGGGTAGGGTGGTGGACAGGGCGATGATGGCGTAGAGGGCGACGTTGAAATAGCTGGCATGGACGAGTGCGTCGGCAGAAAAGCTGTCGTTGTGGACGTAACTGGTGGGGATCCAGAAGAAATACGGCATGATGTCAAGCTTGGTCGACCACTGCTCGCAGGCATAGATGATGGTTGTGGCGAGGTACTGGGTGCAGATGAAGAGGATGAAAAGGCCGAACCGGTTGGCGTGATTTCGAGCGAAGAGACGGGTCAGGGCCAGCGGAAAGAGCAACAGGGCAAACATGGAGTTAAGCACGACAATATCCCACGGGCTGACGTTGATTCCGCGGCCATTGTAAAACTTGAGCAGCCCGTGCATGAGCAGGTAGAGGGACAGGACGAAGACCAGTCCGGTCGCCCATCCTGGGTAGAGCAATCTTCCCGCTGATTTCCCGATCATCCCCATGCGGGTGAAGGGGGTCACAATCGGGGGGACCAGTGCATGGTTTTCTGTCAGGGAGATCACACTGACGGGGATGCAGAGGGTGAGGCCGAGGAAGATGGCGACGGAGCTTTCAATCCCTGCCAGCCCGAACGCGAGCAGGGTGATGACGATCAGGGCGAGGCTGACGATGCGGCGCAGGGTGGCCCGGTTTTCGGCGATGGGTGCGATCATGGAGGTGCCGAGGTCGAGACCCATCCAGGCGGTGTAGATGCAGGCGAAGACAAAGCCGAGGAAGGTGAAGGTGGTGGCGGTGTCGTATAAGGTGACCAGTTGGAGGATTTCCTGATAGTTGTTTCTGCCGCTGAAATACATCGACCAAATCAGAATAAACCCCAGGGCGGCGGCCATGACGGGGAGCAGCACGCGGATGATGGATGATTTGAGGCCGCTGAAGCCGACGGTGATTGCGGTGAAGGTGGCAGACAGGAGAAAGGTGCTCAGCAGCAGCAGGACCTCCGCGAACATCTGCATCTCGCCAAAGAAGTAGCGCAGGATCAGGTAGGGAATGATGGCGGTGAGGATCAGGGCCGACTGGCTGACGATGGAAACCCATTTTCCGTAGGTGATGCGCCATGCGCTCAAGCGGGTCAGACAGAGCAGGTCGATGGTGTTGTCCTTGATTTCCGTGGACAGGGCCGAGATGCCGCGCAGCGGTTGGACAAGGAGGACGGCGCAGGAGAAGAAAAAGAAGATGATCCGGGAGAGCAGGTGGCCGGCATTCTCCTGGGATGCCACGGCTGCGGTGATCAGCAGGATAAAGCAGAGGAATGCCTGGATGGCGATGAAGAGGGCGACAAAGCTGATGCCACGCAAGCCCTGACGCAGTTCCTTGACCAGCATCGGGTTGAGCTTGTCGGGGAAATCGCTGATGTGCTTGATGTGCGAGGTGTCCATTTTTTAGACCGTGAATCGGACGAATTTTTCTTGGGTTGCTATTTCGGTTGGGAAACACGGAAGGTGCGGAATACACGGAAGGGCTTGGGTTGCCGAGGGACAGGAGTGTCCCTCCTCCCTAGGCCTACGGCATGTCCCCCGCGAAGCGGAGGGGATAGGGAGTGTGGACACTCATGTCCACTGCGGAGGATATGTGAAGTAGCCTGTTTTGGGTTTTTTTTCGGGTTTGGGATTTAGGATTTCCTTGGGTATTCTTGACGCGCCGTAGTCTTGACGAAGGAGGTTGGGTGCTTGGGTTGGGGGCTTGGGATGATAGCGGGCGGGACGCCCACGCTCCCCTGTTCTTACCAGGCGAAGCCTGTCTTACTTGGTATTTGGAGTTTGAAGCTTGGGGTTTAATGCCTGCGGCATGGCTGGCGGTGTGTTCACCTTGTCGAGCATGTCGATGAAGGCGTCCTCGAGGTTGCGTTGTTCCTTGTGGAATTCGACGACTTGTAGCCCGTCCCTGACCATGCTGTTGAGCACGCGGGCGGCGATGTCGACGGATTCGATGCGGAGGCGCCCGCCTTGCTTGCGGGACTCGATGAACTCGGCATAGGGGTTGGTGACGGCCCAGTCGGACAGGGCCTGCGGGTTGCCGAGCAGTTGGACATCAAAGAAATAGCCACCCTGGTGGTCGGTGCCGTGTTTCAACGACTCGGCGTCGCCATGGTGGACGATCCGGCCGTTGTTGATGAACAGGAGGCTGTCGCACATCTCGCCGAGTTCGGACAGGATGTGTGAGGAAATGAAGATGGTTTTCCCTTCCTCGGCCAGGATGCGGATGAGGTGCTTGAGTTCGACCCGCGCCTTCGGATCCAAGCCCGCAGCAGGTTCGTCCATAATAAGGATCTGGGGGTCGTGAATGAGTGACCGGCCGAGGCAGAGGCGCTGGGTCATGCCCTTGGAGAGCTTGTTCGATAACCGGTCGGCCAGCGGGATGAGATCGGCAAACTCCATCACCTCTTGCACACGCATCTGGCGTTCCTTGCCGGCGTAGCCGAGTGCGCGGGCGTAGAAATCGAGGTACTCGAGCACGGTCATATGTTCGTAGTTGCCAAAATGGTCGGGCATCCAGCCGATCAATGACCTGACCTTGGCGGGGAAATTGACCACATTGATACCGCAGATTTCGATGTTGCCCATGGTCGGGTAGTCGAGGGTGGCCATCATGCGCATCGTGGTTGTTTTGCCGGCGCCATTGGCACCGACAAAACCGCAGACGGATCCGTGCGGGACATCGAAGCTGATGCCGTCGACCGCCTTGAGCGGGCCGAAGTAGCGGTAGAGGTTTTTGACGACGATCGCGTTGTCCATGTTTTTTAAGTTTTAAACCTTAAACTCCAAATACCAAGTCTGGTGGGGCG
>JARFRT010000574.1 GCA_029287105.1 Akkermansiaceae bacterium
CCCAAGAATGGCTCCAAATGGCATATGGCCAGATTGAAGAACTCTACTGGACCGAAGATAACGTCAATGAGGTTACCATCAGTCAGTATTTCCAGGAAACCATTGCCCGCTGTGCGTTTCTGACTTTCCGCGGCCCTCTCAAATACGCAGGTATTGTTGGAAACGCTTCAACAGAGGATATCCAGCGATTAGCCAAAATAGGGGAATATCTTCTCATAGGTTATCATATCAAGGGAGACAACCTCGACCTCCAGCCCGACTCCGCCGCTTGGGGCAAAGTCGCCGGCGAAGACATCACAATCGGCCGCCGCACCCTACTCATCAATGAAGTCATCCAAGCTGCCACTCCGGAAGACCGCGCCTTGATAGAAAAAATAATTAGTGAGCGCACAGAAGACGAAACAAAGAAACGTAAAGTCTATGAACTTATTTTCAAATATAAGATCATGAAAAAGGCTGAGAACTTGGCCGAGGAGTATAACGCACGCGCAAAGCAGGAAATCGACCAACTGGACATCTCCACATCACACCGCGAATTGCTGCATGATTTTTCAGATTACTGCACCATGACCCGTGCGATCTAACTCCACACAACAGGTCCGTTCAGAACGGTCGACACGAACCCCGTCCAATCAATGATAGCGAGCCGTCGGAGGCAGCTTTCGATTCTCAACTGACCATTCTGTTTGCACTCCTACAGAATCATGCAACTTTCTGCCACGTGTACACCCACCAGAAATCCAAGGGAGAAAAAAATGGCTACGCCTTTTTCGATCTCGATCGAACCCTTATCCCGTGGGATACCCCATTGCTTTTCTGTAACTTCGTAATCAAGAGGATGCCACTCCGGCGACTGTATTTGCTGTTGTTCATCCCCCTGTGCCCCTTCGTGAAAATCGTTACAGCACCGCGCATGAAACGAGTTTTCCTCAACTTTCTCTGGGGATTAAATGAAAAGCAACTCAATGAGCTTGCCCTGGAGTTTGTCGATCACCACTTCCCCCAGAGCTTCCACACTGAAATAATCAAGTTATTCGAAGAACAAAGGAAACTTGGGAAACTCACCGTCCTATGCTCCGCGAGCTACGAAATACTGGTGCAACCCATTGCTCAAAAACTTGGTTTCGATTGCTATTTTGGAACACGACTGAAAATAAACGGCCGCCTGAATCTGTTTCCCAAAACCCTCGGTAACACCAACAAGGGAACCCATAAAATCCAGCGCATGCTCCCCATTTTCCCAGATGGATTCAATCCCTCTTCCGGAGACACCCTTCCTAATAGTCACGCCTATTCTGATAACCACGCAGACGTACCCATGCTACTCCTGTGTGAGCACGCCAGTATCGTGAACCCCACCACCGAGCTCAGAGATATCGGAGAAAAGCACGGCTGGAGTGTCCACACCCCCCCTCGCCCTACCCAAGGCAAACGTAACTTTGCCATCGCCTGCCTGAAGCAGGGAATGGGGATCTTCCCAGAATGAGCTCAGGCCCGTGATCCACGCGGCGATCGACTGTAATGCAAAATTCAAATTTATTCGGCAAGGCTCTGTAGGACGCTCAAGGGACAGTGCACCCTGGCCATGCAGGGTAGTCTGATCACATTTTCGGCTGTCTATTTCGCAGGAAATATGGTTCAAGCAGCCCAGCAGGGACAACGCCCCCCTACACCACCCACCTATGTCTGACTCCAGTAAAGAACCCAAAATCTACCTCCTGCCGAACCTCATGACGGCCGGCAACCTCTGCTGTGGATTCTTCGCCGTGCTGACCATCTTCAAGGGGATGCAAATGGCCGAGTTCGCCGACGCCTATCCCTTTTATGAAAAAGCCATCCTGCTGATTTTCGGCTCCTGCCTGTTCGACCTGCTCGACGGCCGACTCGCCCGCATGGGAGGCCAGGAATCCCCGTTCGGTCAGGAATTTGACTCGCTCGCCGACGTCGTGTCCTTCGGTATGGCACCCGCCCTGCTGGTCTCCAAGGCCGTGCTTTTCAACCTCGAGGGCCGCATCGGCTGGGCCATCGCCTTCATCTACCTGCTCTGCGGCGCCATGCGCCTGGCACGTTTCAATTGCCTCGCCAATATGCCCAAAAAAGAAGGCGAGTCGATGGACTTCCGCGGTATCCCCATCCCCATGGCCGCCGGCTTTATCGCCTCAGTCACCTTCCTGCTGATCTACTTCAGCAAAAACGACCAGGGCAGCGACCTCGGCCACTGGAACTACGTTCTCGGCGCCGCCATGCTCGGCCTCTCCGGACTGATGATCAGCAACGTCCGTTACCCCAGCTTTAAAAAAGTCGATTTCCAGACTCGCGGCACCCTCTGGGGCATCGTCTGCGGCGCCCTGCTCATCGTCCTGCTGATCAACGAGAATACCCGCTGGTACACCCCGACCGCCATTTTCTCCCTCTACCTCATCTACGGACTCATCCGCCCCTTACTCTCCAAACGCTGGCGGCGCAATTTCGAGCAAGCCATCGACGGCGACCAGGAAAATAGTTAAGCTATCTTAACTTAACGGGTTGACTCTCCACGTGTTGCGGGTAATCTCAGCCGAGTTACCCCTCGCCCTCTCGTTTTGATCCCGATCCCGGACCGCGCCCCTCGAGCCAGCATGCACCGATCCCCCCGATGGATAGGCAAGCTGATACTAGTGCTCGCCTTCCTGATGGCGGCCACATGGCAGGCTCAGGCCCGAAAAATAGCACGGGTCGTGATCGACCCCGGCCACGGCGGCAAGGACAAGGGTGCCCACCGTGGCAGCACCTTTGAAAAGCACCTGACCCTCAACGTGGCCCGCCGGGTGGAAGCCCTGCTCAAGGCAAAGGGCATGCCCGTCACCATGACCCGCCGCAGCGATCGGTTCGTCTCGCTCACCAGCCGCGCAGCCATCGCCAACCGCTACAGCAATGCCGTCTTTGTCAGCATCCACTTCAACGCCCATACCGGCACCCGGCTCAAAGGGGTCGAAACCTACTACTACGGCGAACAGGGGAAGAAACTCGCCGCCCATGTCCACCTCCGCCTACTGAGCCGACTCAAACCGCGCAACGGCGACACCCGCCAGCGCAAAGACCTCGCCGTCCTCAACAAAACCCGCTGCCCGGCCATCCTCGTCGAATGCGGATACATCAGTAACCACGCCGAACGCAAACGTATCCTCAGCTCGGACTACCAGTACAACTGCGCCAAGGCGATCGTCGACGGCATCTGGGCTTACAAAACGTACCGCTAGTCAATGCGCGCAGAGGCAAGTCGCCTCCCCCCCTGCACGAGCACTACGCCAGCCGATCCAAGAGCTTCTGGTGGATGCCACCAAAACCACCGTTACTGAGCACAGCGACGGTGTCCCCCGCCTGGCCCTCCCTAGCCACGAGTTCGACGATGTCATCGACGCTCTCGCAGTACCAGCATGAGGTGCCGGACGCCTCGACATCACCCACAAGCTTCCCGGGATCAAGCCGATCCGCCTCCGCGACTTTTTCAGGGTTGGGAACCGCGGGTACCACGGCGAGATCGGCCTTGCCGAGAGCCACCGCCAGCTCGTCCTGAAAAATATTGCGGCGTGTTGTGTTCGACCGCGGCTCGAAGATCACCCAGATCCGGGAGCCCGGATACTGCTGGCGGAGACTGTCGATCGCGAGACCTATCGCGGTCGGGTGATGGGCGAAGTCATCGATGACCCTTATCCCACCCGCCACCCCGCGCACCTCCTGCCTGCGCGCAATGCCCCCGAAGGATAACAGGCCCTTCCGGATTTGATCGGGCGAAAACCCTGAAAACCGCGCCGCACACACAGCCATGGCCGCATTGCGCACATTGAATTCCCCCGCCATCGGCAACGCATAGGTTTCCCCGTCCAGATCAAACGAGCTGATCTCCCTGCCATAATCAATGCCCGTGATCCTCAAGTCACAGTGCGTACCAAGCCCGACCGTCTTGATCGGCGCCGGCGCTCCCGCGGACACCTCCATGCTGTGAACACAATCCCCGTTCACAAAGGCGATCCCGTTACGCGGCACGACATTGAGAAGGCGCTTGAACGTGAGCTTGATTTCATCCAGGGAATCGTAGATATCAGCATGGTCAAACTCGATGTTGTTGACGATGACCACCTCCGGCAAGTAGTGCAAAAACTTCGACCGTTTGTCAAAGAAGGCCGTGTCATACTCGTCACCTTCTAACACAACAAACTCGGAATCAGTAAACGCCGCGCCCTTTCCAAGATTGCGCGGAATACCTCCGATCATGTGACTGGGGTCAACACCGGCCGACTTCAACAACCAGGCTAACAACGAACTCGTGGTCGTTTTGCCATGGGTGCCGGTCACGACAAGATTGCGCTTGCCGCGAAGAAAATGCTCCTTCAACACCTCGGGAAGCGAGACGTAGAGCAGCTTGCGCTCAAGCGCCGCCTCAGCCTCCTCATTACCGCGGCTGATGGCATTACCCACAACAATGACCTGCGCACTCTCCGGTATGTTACCCGCCTTGTAGCCTGGAAAAATCTCCACCCCCTGCTGTTCCAGAAAGGTGGACATCGGCGGGTAAATGTTTTCGTCTGATCCGGTGACCGTAAACCCTTTGGCTTGCATCGCGGCAGCCACCGAACCCATGGCCGTGCCGCAGATACCAATAAAATGAATGTGTTGCATGAAGTCGTACTCAGTTGGAAATATTAAGGATTCAAATCAAATATTCCGACCCGCTAAAACCCGGGGGCCGAAACCGTGCCACCCTCGATTTCATCCGTGCGGCGGCGGAGAATGGCATCCGCGACTTCGCCCACCATCTGCTCTAACAGCAACCTCAGGTGACTCCCTTCTCGGTAGTCGGCGGGGGCGATGTGCTTGACCCGGTCGGCCTTGGCACAGAGCTGATAGCACTTGCGGAAACTACCGCGGGTCGGATCCTCGGCGTTGTACACGGCAATGGCATTGCCCCCGTTTTTGCGCATCACCGTGAAACACGGCACATCGGTAGGCCCGTCACCCACGTAAATCATGTTGGCAAAGGGGATCGGCCGAAGATCGGGTGCGAGATGATCATTCACATCCTCCTTGTAATCCAGCAGCCCCTTGTTGATCCGGAAAAGATACTGGGTCTTGGTGGTGTGGGAAATGGTCCGCTTCGAGTAACGGATGTGCCCCTGGGCATCCTCACCGAACTCACACCCGTAAATCGCGCGGAAGTCACCCGCGAGCCGGCTGCCGTCAAGCAGCGCCTTGAGCCCGGAGGAAACAATGTAGTACTCGATGGTAATGTCCTGGGCGTGATGCTCGTCACCAAGGCACTTGCCCCGCAACTCTTCAAAAATCCCGGGCACGCCGGGGAAAAAATACAGATTGGCACCCAGCTCGGTCAGCCGGGCATTCGACACCTGATCCATTTCCAGATAGTCGAGAAGGCTCAGCATATATGCAAGCTCGCCATCCCACTCGTGCTCCTGCACGAGCGAGTTGCACTTTTTCCAGAAGGCCTCCGGGTTGATCCCGAACTCGGGGAAAAGCACATCATCCTGCATGTAGCTCGGGCTCAGTGTCTGATCGTAATCAAATACGAGCGCGATGGTGTTTTGTGCGATGGCCATGGTGTTAAGCTCCTTCCTCCGAGCTGCCCCCAGCAAACCAAGAGTACGGCGTAACCGCAAGCGTGAAAAAAACCGCACCCCCCTCCCCATCAGGAGGGAATGGCGCGGTTGATACTCGGCCAGAGGCAATCGTTGCTACCATTTAAGCGGTGAGGTCTTTGCACCCGCCATCGCAGTTCTTGCCAACCGAGGCGATCCCGTTTTTCAGGCCGCTCTCGGTTTTATACATCTGGCTCTGGCCGATGATCTGGCCATTGCTGGCTTTCAGCACGAAATACTGCTTACCATCGGTCGAATCCTTGATTTCGAATCTAGACTCATTCGTAGCGTTCCTTTTGACAGAGGCAACACCATTTTCGCAGCTGGCCTTGTCCTTGTAGGCCTGGCCGGTAAGGATGATCTCACCATTGCCCGCCTTGAGACGGAAATGGAACTTCTGGGTCTTTTCACTTTGGTAGATTTCAAACATAATTGGGTTGGTTGGTTGATAGACGCCATCAATTATATCCGCAATACCGGACACTGCAAGCGATCAATCAAGCCCCCCAATGATCCTGTTTCCACTCCGCCAACTCGCATCACTCTTGGGGACCGAGCACCGTATTCCATTGATCGATGTTCGCCTTCTGGGCCGCAAAAAGCGCATCGGTGGGGTCGAGCACCTTGATGCCCTTGATGACATCACCGCCACGGATGGCATTCACCACGTCCATGCCCTTGGTGACCTTGCCAAAGACACTATGCTTCCCGTTCAGCCAGCTCGTGGCCTTGTGGGTGATGAAAAACTGAGACCCGTTCGTCCCCGGTCCCGCGTTCGCCATCGAGAAAACTCCCGGGCCATCATGCTTCAACTCAGGATCAAACTCATCCCCGAAACGATATCCCGGGCCGCCGCGGCCCGTGCCCTGCGGATCACCACCCTGGATCATGAAATCCGGAATCACCCGGTGAAAGGT
The DNA here is from genome assembly GCA_029287105.1 of Akkermansiaceae bacterium. GTDB lineage: Bacteria > Verrucomicrobiota > Verrucomicrobiia > Verrucomicrobiales > Akkermansiaceae > Oceaniferula. The sequence continues at coordinate 6,551 of JARFRT010000574.1, forward strand.
GAGGTTGTCATAATAACCACGCTTCGCCAGATTAAGATAGTTCGCCGCCGTCATCGGCACCTTGGAGGCGTAAATAGTCGCTTCAATGTCCCCCTTGTTCGTGCTGATAATGATGCGGACATCCTGCACCGCCGCCGCATCCTCGGGTGCAGCCGTAGTCGCCACATCCTTAGTCGCCTCTTCCTTCTTCTCCTCGACACAGGATGTCAAACATCCGGCGAGAACCGTCATCAGTGCGCATGCACACGCTTTCATCGTTAATTTCATCAGGGAATGCATTACGCCCCAATCCCCCCGACTGCAAGCGAGTATCTCACCTCATTTTTCATTCCTGCAAGAATGACTTCCGGTAGTTGACCGGCGACAGGCCACAACACGCCTTGAACTGCCGACTGAAAAAGTAAATATCCTTGTAACCAAGCGCCTCCGCAATCTCCCCCACCCGGAGACTACTGCTCTCCAGAAGACGACGCGCATGAATCATCTTACAATTCAATAAAAACTGCTTCGGCGGCTGGCCGACCAGATGGGAAAACGCACGATCAAAATGCGACCGCGACACCCCGAGGCTGCGGGCAAAATCACTCATCGACCGCACCGACGCGGGGGCCTCACGGAACACACGGATCGCCTCGGCCACCCGCGGGTCGAGCGATGCACCCACGCTAATGTCCGCCTGCCCGCACGACCGCACAATCAATTGGTAAATCAATACCGCAAGCTTGACGTCATGCTCGCGCTGGATCGCCATGCGCATCACCACATCAATCTGCCGCTGCAACAACGGTAACGATTCAACCACACCTCCCAGCACCGGGAAACTACCCACCGAACCCAATACCGCCTCCGCTAACAGGGGATGAAAATGCGCCGAAAACCGGGTGATCCGGGGGCCGGAATAGTGCGCAGCCGAGATTTTTTGTTTGGGAGAAAAGACAAAAAAACTGCCGGGTTTAACCGGATACGTGTCGCCGTCACAACTCAGATAGCCTTCGCCAGACAGGGCGACCCAAAAATTAAAATGCGCCTCACCGTGGGTCTCCCACCTCCAGTGCTCAACCTCTGTGCACAAATACGGAAACCACGGGCGGTCCACTAATCGGACCCCGTCAAAGCCAAGTGGTGCGCTGGAATGTGCCTCTTCGATAGAATGATGAAATAGTGCAAATGGATGATTAAGCAATCCATTTCCATTATTTCCTGACTTTGTTATGGTTTCCCCCGTGATACCTCATGATTACCTAAGTTCTGTCTTCAGCCTCGAAAACAAAGTCGCAGTCGTCATCGGCGGTACCGGCGAACTCTGCGGCGCCATGGCCGAGGGGCTTGCCGCCGCCGGCGCGGAAACCATCCTCGTCGGACGCAGCGAGGAAAAAGCCAAGGCCCGCCTCGCCAAAATCGAAGCCGCAGGCGGCCATGCCTACTTTGAAAAAGTCGACGTCAACTCGAAGGCGTCAATTCAGCAACTGCTCGACAACGTCCTCGCCAAATCCGGCAAGGTCGACATCCTGGTCAATGGCGCCGGCGTCAACTCCGCCACCCCCATCCTCGACATCGGGGAGGAGGAGTTCGACATGATTTTAAACACCAACCTGAAAGCCGTGCTTTTTGCCTCGCAAATCTTCGGCAAGTACCTGGTCGACCGCGGTGAGGGCGGCAGCATCATCAACATCGGCTCCATGAGCGGCATCATCCCGCTCTCCCGCGTGTTCACCTACTCCGCCACCAAGGCCGCCGTACACAACCTTTCCAAAAACCTCGCGCGCGAATGGGCCGCACAAAATGTCCGGGTCAATACCATCGTGCCAGGGTTCTTTCCCGCCGAGCAAAACAAAAAGGTGCTCACCCCGGAACGCGTCGCCAGCATCATGGGCCACACACCCGCCAACCGCTTTGGCGAAGCGCGCGAACTCATCGGCGCCACCCTCCTGCTCGCCAGCGATGCCAGCAGCTTCATGAACGGCGCCGAAATCGTCGTCGACGGCGGCTACGCATCCATGACGATCTAACACACCTTCAGGCATCCCACCCGTCCACCACCACCTCAACCCATCCATCCATTATGAAAATCCTACTCACCACCACATCCTACCAGGATTGCCCAGGCGATCACCACGCACTACTTGAAAGCACCGGCGCCGAGATCGTCCGCGAACGCGGACCGCTCTCCGAAGCACGCATGCTGGAACTCGCCGGCGATTTCGACGCCTTCCTCTGCGGCGATGATGAAATCACCCAGGCCGTCATCGACAAGTCACTGCCGACACTGAAAATCATCTCCAAGTATGGTATTGGCGTCGACAAAATCGATGTCGCCTACGCCACCAAGTGCAACATCCCGGTGAGCTTCTGCCCGGGCGTCAACCACACCACGGTCTCCGAACACGTGTTCATGCTCATGCTCGCACTTCATAAAAACCTCATGGAACAGGCCAACATCACCGCAGCCGGCGGATGGAAACGGATGACCGGCCACGAGGTCATGGGCAAGACCATCGGCATCATCGGCCTCGGCCGCATCGGCCGTGAAGTCGCCATCCGCGCCAATGCCTTCGGCATGAAATGCATCGGCTACGACATCTACTGGCCCGAGGAATTTGCCGAGGAGCAAAACATCGAACGCGCCCACGGTGTCACCCAGGTCCTGCAAAGCAGCGACGTCGTCTCACTCCACACCAACCTCACCGAACAAACCCGCGATATGATTTGCGAGGCATCCATCAAGAACATGAAGGACGGCGCGGTCCTCATCAACTGCGGCCGCGGCGAACTGACCCACACCACCGACGTCGCCGCCGCCCTCGAAAGCGGCAAACTCGGCGGCTACGGTACCGACGTCCTCGACCAGGAACCGCCACCCGCTGACCACCCGCTGCTCGGTGCCAAAAATTGTATCGTCACCCCGCACGTCGGCTCACGCACCTTCGAAAGCGTGCAACGCCAGGCCGGCATGGCCACCCAGAACCTCGTGAACCTGCTCAAGGGCGAAAAAGCACTCGCCCAGGTCAACGACGTCGCCCCCCCCGCCGCCATCCTCTAATCCACCATTTCCCCAGCTCTCCCGACAACCCCGTTTCCCCAACTTCCCACCTTCATGTCCGAACAATTCTACATCGTCCCCTTCGAGCAACACAACACACTCGTCCGCCAGGCCTACCAACACCGCGGCTACACCGCCGGGGAGGCCGCCCAGGCGGCCCGCTTCTCCGACCTCGCCGCCCAACACGGCATCCGCACCCACAACGCCATCAAGGCACTGCACCTCGACCACCTCTTCGGCAGCGCCGCCGACGGCTGCGTGCCCGGCGCCGAAATCGAAAAAATCGACTCCCGCTTCGCCGCCAGCGAAGTCTGGAACGCCAACAAAAAACTCGGCCAGGCGACCGCCTACGACGCCATCGACCAAGCCATCGAGCTCGCCGACCAGTACGGCATCGGCCAGGTCTCCGTCGACAATGCCTTCCACTACCTCTGGGGCGGCGGCTATGTCATGGAGGCCGCCAAACGCGGCTACATCGCCTACACCAACTGCACCGCCGCCCTCGCCGAGGTGGTCCCGTTCATGGGTAAATTCCCCACCCTCGGCACCAACCCGCACAGTTGGGGCTTCCCGACCACTGACGCGATCGGCTACCCGATCGTCATCGACTGGGCGACCTCCGTGGTTGCCATGGGCCGCGTCCAGCAGTTCCAACGCGAAGGTGTCGCCCTGCCACCCAACGCCGCTGTCGACAAGGACGGCAACCCAACCACCGACGCCAACGCCGTCAACGCACTGATGCCCTTCGGTGCCCACAAGGGCTACGGACTCAGCCTGATCAACGAAATTGTCGGCGGCTTCATCGGCGGCAGCCTGCCCACACTCCGCAGCCGCGAAATCCCGGAGGGCGAAAAACGCACCCCCGCGTTTTACTTCCAGGTGATCCACCCCGACGCGATCAGCGGCGGCGCCTTTGCCCAGGGCCGGAGCCAAACCGAAAACGTCAAGGCCGTCATCAATGACATCCTCGGCCACGGCAACGAAAACTGCCTGCTGCCCGGACAACTCGAAGCCCAGTGGGCCGAGCGCGTCAGCCAGGCAGGAGGGCTCCTCTTCTCGGCAGCCGAAATTGACGCCTTCAACGAAATTGCCGAGGAATGCGGCGCGCCAACATGGGACATCAATCAATTCAAAAGCGAATAGCCTTAACCAACCGAATTATCCATCATCCAACCAACCCGTAAATTCTAACAAAACCAACCGACATGGCCATTAAGATCAAACCATCCGACACCTGTAAATACGCCTGCGTTTCGCTCGGCGAAGTGATGCTCCGACTCGACCCCGGCGAGGGCCGCATCCACACGACCCGCCAATTCAACGCCTGGGAAGGCGGCGGCGAATACAACGTCACCCGCGGCCTGCGTCGCTGCTTCGGGCTGAAAACAGCCGTGGTCACCGCCTTCGCCGACAACCCGGTAGGACGCATGGTGGAGGACTTCATCCTGCAGGGTGGGGTCGACACCGATCACATCAAATGGGTCGATTACGACGGCATCGGCCGCACCGTGCGCAACGGACTCAACTTCACCGAACGTGGTTTCGGCATCCGCGGCGCCGTAGGCTGCCCGGACCGTGGCAAC
>JARFRT010000579.1 GCA_029287105.1 Akkermansiaceae bacterium
CCCAAGAATCTCATTCCTTGACTCAACGCAAATGAAAGTACTTATCAGTCCCACTACACTTGAAGAATCGCACACTGTAGCCCAAGCCGGCACAGACATTTTGGATATTAAAAATACCAAAGAAGGCTCACTCGGAGCTCAAATGCCCTGGATCCTCAAGGACGTCTGCGAGGCATACGGCGGCAATGAAATGCTTATCAGTGCAACTCTAGGCGATCTTCCATTCAAACCAGGCACCGCAGCATTAGCTGCATTCGGAGCGGCCACTTGCGGTGTGAACTACCTCAAAGCAGGTCTCTGCGAAATCGCAGACTATGCCGAGGCCAAGGAAATGATGGATGCCGTCCTTCAAGCGACACGCATGGTCAGCGATGACATCATTGTTGTGGCAGCAGGTTATGCCGACTTCAGACGTTTCGACGGACTCGATTACAAAAGCCTCGTAAAGGCGGCCTCAGACAGCCACTGTGACGTCGTTATGCTAGACACCCTCATCAAGGACGGAAAAGGCCTGTTTGATGCCATGAGTCTGGATGAACTCGCTGAGTTCAACGGCTTGGCTCACGAGCAAAACCTTAGGGTCGCTCTTGCTGGCTCGATCAAAGGTGAACATTTGGCTGACCTCGCCAGCATCGGCACAGATATCGTGGGCGTCCGGGGTGCTGTCTGCCCCGCTGCCGACCGCACAACAGGTATCCAGCATGACCTGGTCATGAGCTTCATGGAGTCTGTAAAACTGCTGCCTGCGTAAGCCGGCGCACTTTTTTGCTCTCCCCGAGCAAGAGCTGCCCCGTGGTGCCAACCCCAAGTCCCATAATGGCAGAAAATCGCATAGCCCTGGTGACCGGAGCTGCCGGAGGCGTTGGCGCCTCCATTGTGACTGAACTTGAAGCCTTGGGCATTCAGGTGATCGCCTGTGATCTTGACGAATCCAACCTAAGTTCAGTAGCCGGCGAGCACGACTGGCAAGCGGACCGGGTCAGACTCGCCCGCCTTGATGTAACTTCCGATCCCGACTGGGACAGGGTGGTGAGCGAAATCAAAGTGGAACATGGGAAAATCGATCTTCTATTCAATGTCGCTGGTATTATGCGCGCAGAATGGATCGAAGACACCCCACTGGATGATATTGATTCCATCCTGGCCGTCGACCTGAAAGGCGTCATCCTGGGCACCAAATATGCTGCCCGTGAAATGATCCGGCGCGGCACAGGCCATATTGTCAATTTTTCCTCCATGATGGGCCTCGCCCCGGGCCCCGGCATGTCAGTCTACACGGGCGCAAAATACGGGGTAAGAGGCTTCACTCTCTCAACAGCAATTGAGCTGAAGCCTCACGGCATAGCGGTCAGCTTGATATGCACCGACCGCATCGACACAGGGCTGTTCAATTTCCCTAATGCCTATGGACCACAGGCGGCTATCGCATACTCTGGCCCACCAGCGCTTCAAGTCGATAAGGTCGTGCCTCGCATGCTACGTAAGATCTTAAAGAAAAAACCTCTTATCCTGGCCGTTCCCCGCTATCGCGGAAGACTTGCGCGCCTATCAGAATCATTCCCTCATAAAATTTACGAATTTCTTAATACCAAAGGAGCACAACGTCAGCGCAAAGAATTAAACGACCTTACAGCTAATCCCCCGGCTGAGAAATCAAAACATCCTGTCAACACTCCCCCTTTACAAACATCTTCCTCCGAGAAAGCGCAACCCGACACTTCCCCCATAGCTGAGGCGAATCCCAACAAAAACACCCCTCGTGAGATTGATCAGGTTTTTGCTGCCGCTCGGGCTGCCGCCAAACAGCTTCGCGAGACAACCGTCAAACAACGGCTAGACTGGCTCAAGCCGCTGGAGAACCACCTGATCGAACAGCGGGATGATATTGCCAAACAACTAGGGGAAGAGGCCGGCAAGCCTGCTCTGGAGGCGATGCTACTTGAACTCGTCAACATCATCATGGCACTCCGGTATTACAAAAGGAATGCCGTCAAACATTTAAAAGAAAAACGACTCCCGGCGCCCCCCTTCCAGTTCAAGAAAAAATACACTATCTGCTATGAGCCAATGGGGGTCGTGCTGATTCTCGCTCCCTACAACTACCCACTCTTGCTTAGCCTTCTCCCGGCAATTGAAGCCTTTATCGCAGGCAACTCAGTAATCATCAAACCCTCGGATCAGTGCCCCCTCACCGGGATATGGGAGGAACTCATCAAACGCTCGGCATTACCTCCCGAATCCATACAAATTATCAGCCCCCCCCCAGAAGATGCGGCAGCACTGATCGATGCACGCCCCGATCACATTCACCTAACAGGAGGATGCGCAAGCGGCATCAATGTCGCCACAGCTGCGGCCAAAAACCTCATTCCCACATCCACCGAACTCGGTGGAAAAGATGTAGCGATTATTTTTAGGGATGCGGATATCACTCGTTCCATCGAGGCTTTGGCGTGGGCCTTTCTCCTGCATCAAGGGCAAACTTGTGCCTCCATCAAGCGCATCCTCGTCCACGAATCAGTCTACGAACATTTCAAAGAATTACTTGTTGCCCGAATCAAACTTCATGCCGGCAATGTCGAAACCGCCCACGACTTGACCTGGGAAGCCCCTCCGTTAAGAGGCGAGGAAACAAGGGAACTCGTCAAACATGCCCTCGAACACGGCATGGAAAACCTCCTCCCACAAACCGGCAACCCCAATGACTGGACCACCGGCAAGCTGCAACCCATCATCCTCGCTGGCGGCTCAATATCCTTGCGTATATGGCAGGAAGAAACATGGGGACCAGTGCTAGTGATCCGCAGTTTCCAGAGCGAGTCCGAAGCTATTTCCACGGCCAACAATTGCAAATTCGGACTCGGTGCCTGTGTCTGGAGCGAAGACCCAGCATGCTCAACCCGCGTCGCTTCCGCACTCAAGGTCGGCGGCGTCTCTATCAATAACGCCCTGGGCACCATGGTTCATCCCTGTCTCTTATACACATCTGACGCTGCCGACGAATACCAACGCGTGTAGGTGGGGGGGGGGGGGGGGGGGTT
>JARFRT010000141.1 GCA_029287105.1 Akkermansiaceae bacterium
GTGAATTCTTGTACAGGGTGGTGTGTTTTACGGTCACAATCGGTTTTTTACCCGAAATTTTCTTTTTCTCCTCGGCACCTTGAGTGGTATCCGCTTGGGCGGATAATACACAAAGTCCCGAGGTGAGAAGTGTGGCAACAATGCGTGTGGAAAACCCGGTTTTCATAAGGAGTATGATTGGTGTGTTTTGAGGATTAGGGGCTTACTACAGGGTTGACAACGGGGTCTTGGCTGATGGCGGAACCGCCACCGTGGCCTTCATCATCTTCCACGGTGCCATCGCCGTTATAATCGGTGTCGTAATATCCTCTGAGAGACCATTTGGCGGCGCTTTTTCCGGGATTGCTGACATCGATGCCATCGTCGTTGTTGCCATGACCGTTGTTGCTCTGACCCGAACCGCTGTTGGACGACTCGATTTGCGTTTCATTAGGGATGCTTACCTCGAAAACATCGTTGCTGAGGCTTTTGGTGATGAACCACTGGAGGGTGGGTTTACCACCGTCGCGTACGTAGGAGGGGGCGATCAGCGTTCCGATGGGAACCGGCGGGGAGGTCAGGGCGGAACCATAAATGGTGATATAGTCGTTACCTCCGACCATGTTCGTATTGTAATTGAAGCCAGCATCAATGTCCGAGTCTTCAATAATGATGGGAGAGCTGAAGGTGTGCGAAATCAAACCACTGGTGCCAGTAATGAGACTGGTTCTGAGTGAGGCCCCCAGGATAGACTGACCGTTGATCTTGGCGCTAACCGTGGTGAGGCCGGGGAAGTCGTTGCTGCCGGTTTTGTATCGCAGGGCGGATCCCTTCACTTGCCCGCCATCGGGAACACCCGCGTAGAGACGATAGTTGTAGCCAGTGATGATGTATTTCCAATAATGACCGATGTTTTTGTGGCGGTGTATACTTAATTGGGTGGTTGCGTATGGCGCAGTCATGCCGGGCGCTGTGAATGTCAGGTCGGCATGGCTTGTTGTACTGCTGAGCGCCAAGAGCGCGCAGGTGCTGAGACAAGTGATGGTTTTCATGTTGTTGTTGGTTGTTGTTTGTTGGTTGGTTGCCATGGAGGTGGCAGGTGCTTGGAGGGCAGAGTGTCCGGGAAGTTGATGGTTGGGTGGCTATGGGCGGGCAGGCATTGTCAGCGCAACTGACCATGGTCCGCTGGCAACCTCGTGGTCCTCGACAAACTTCCACGACACGCGGTAGCCGCTGCGGATGGAGAGGAAGTCGCGCACGGCAGGGCTGATGTCGATGCCGGCGTTGCTGTTGCGGTTCGGTTTGGGTGCATGGCCTTTGAAAACGTATTGCCAGTCGTCCGTGTGGAACGGGCCACAGTCCTCCCACTGGGCGTAGCAGACCCTGCCCCGGTAGTGGATGGCGATCCAGCGACCCTTGCAGACGGAAGTCCAGGAACCCTTGTAGGAGCGCCAGAACCAGGGGATCACCTTGGATGCTTCGGGGTGGTGACCGCCGCCCGGGGCAATGTCATTGTAAGGCAGGGCGATGTAGAAGGGGTTGAGTTTCGGGGTGAATGCTGCCGGGCGATATCCGATCCGATTTCCCGGGTGATCGACGCCGCCGTAGTTGCTTTGCCAGTTCGGATCCCACGAGCTGGCATTATTGGGCGTCGGGTTGCGCTCGCTGGGTTTCTCTCCCACCCAGAAAACAGTCGCGGTAATGCCTCGGCGCCATGGATGGGGGGAGGTTTCCCAGGCATCGGGCTCTTCGATGATGACGCGGGCCTTGGGCGGCGCCTGGAACGGGCAAATGATATCCGGGATGGCGCTCCGGCGATCCTCGAGAAAGCTGGCGTGCAGGACATCAGCATTCTGTTCAAGGCCGAACTCCTCACTGAGTGGTACAAATCGAGCCAGTGCCGCCCCAGGGGCTAGACACAAAGCGATTACCAAAAACTGGTTTGCGGGACGCATTTTCTACATGTAAGGGTTGGTTTCTCCGTGGGGGGGAGTCCAATCGATCTCAGGGCTATTTGAGGGATGATAAAATCCCCTAGGAGCCTGAGATAATTAACTCTATCTAATAGTCTTGTGGATTCAAGCTTTTTTCTCAAAGAAAATTGCAGCCAAGGTGCAGCCTTGCTTGGGGCCGGAAAAATGGGTTCAGACGATCTCCAAATGATGTGAGTGGCCGGGTTGGGGGCTTCAAAAATCCTCCCCGGGGGAGGAGGGAGGCTTTGGGTTGGATGCCGAGGGGGTCAGCAT
>JARFRT010000166.1 GCA_029287105.1 Akkermansiaceae bacterium
TCAAAAATCCTTGCCGAGTCGTGGCCCAAAAAACCGAACGGGTCGCGGGCTGAAAGCTGCATGGAGGGAACGTCCATGACGGTACCGAGCCGTTGCAATGCCTGTTTCAGCTTTGCCCTCGACTGCCCCTCCTTCAAACTAACGATCAACGCATCCCACTGTGATTCATCACCATTCAACCACAAATACGCCATCAACTCTCCGAGTCCGTCCGGATCCTCTTCAAACACCGGACGCCACCTCGCCTCGCTCACGACACCACTTTGCTTGAGATATCTGGAGAGAGCTTCAGCCTCGTCGTCAAGCAGCCCCGCGTCCTCTTCGCCGCACTCCATGGAGATGATCAGCGCCCCACCTCGTTCCAGCACATCCCGGTGGACCTTCAGGCCATGCACCTCGGGCACCTCTGCGGGCAACATGGCCAGAATGTCCGTGTTGAACCCGAGGCGTAACAGACCTGCGAGGGAGACGCATACCAGCAGAACCACGATGACAATCTTTCGCACGGTAACAACATAAAAAAAATTACTGCTGATGTCGAGCCGTCATGACCGGCACTTACGCACCTATGATCCGAGTCATCGTATGCTCATGCACAGTCCCCCCCTTGCAAATCCCCTTTTCGCTCGGCCTCCTTCCGGACTTTCGCAGCGCGCGGCACCGGCGTTGTCTCGCAATCAGAGGGATAACGGGGAGAAGCGCCGAGCGCATCCCTGCCATCGATCGCCCTAAAGTATTGATCGGCCATGATTTCCATGCCGTGGAATGCCCAATCCTCGATCGTCATTCCCGCATCGAGTGCCGCTTTATTCCACCGGCTGAACTGGGCATAGGTCGGGTGCAGCACCAGGCTATACTTGACAACCTCGCTATTTTTCTCCTGCTCCTTTTGGTCCATCAGTGACTGACACGCAAAAACCTGGCTCTTGGGCACCCCTTTCGTCCTCCAGTTGAATACAGTTTGCGCCTCCTTGTTGAGTGACTTGGCCACATCCCTCGCACTAAAATCATTGGATTCCATCCAGCTAAAGAACAATGCTGAAAAGCTTTTTTCCATAGAGTGGTTCCTAACCTTTTTGCTAGAGAAAGGAAAGTTAAACATGACATCTTTTCAGTGAAAATCTTACCTCTTTAGGGTTGACTGTTACCTATTTAGGTAATATATATCTCGCAGTTATGGAAGAAGATGACATTGAGCAGCAAATCACTTTCGACCCAAGGCGTTACACGCCTAAAGCCCAGGCCTTGATCATTGCCAAGTCCGAGGAGTGGGGATGCCCGCCCTCCGAGACCGTGGCCAGGCTGTTGGAGGTGCTCGCAGAAAAGACCAGCAACCAAGCTCCCAAACATGAAACCTAACAAACGAGTATCCTTATCGGCTCCGGGCAGCAAGCCCGGCATGCCGATCAACTGATTTTGCCACAACACACACACATCTTTTGGTGGGGGCAGGGTATTGCGGCGGGGGATTTTTCCCTTGGTTAACTTATACACCTCCTTCTGTAACCGCATAAAAGCAGGAGCCCACCAAAAGAACCCCAGCCAAAATCCGCACGCCGACCTTGGTTGGAGGCACCGGTTTCGGCTGTGATGACGGATTGCCCTCGGGGGAATTATCTGTAAGCTCACTGGCGTGTTCGTTTTTGCCACCGACCTACTCTCCACGTCCCGCCTTGAATTCGGCCCCATCCTGACGGGGCTGCTTGGCGGTCTCGCGCTGTTCCTCTTCGGCATGGACCAGATGACCGCGGCACTCAAACTGATTGCGGGTGACGGGCTGAGAAAAATCCTCTCCAGGCTGACCACCAATCGGTTCACAGGGGCGGTGGCGGGTGCGGTGATCACCTCCATCATCCAGTCGTCCTCGGTGACAACCGTTCTTGTGGTCGGGTTCATCTCGGCCGGGCTGATGAACCTTTCGCAGTCCATTGGCATCATCATGGGAGCGAACATCGGCACGACCATGACGGCGCAGATCATCGCCTTCAAGGTCACCCGGTATGCGCTTCTGCTTATTGGTGTGGGGTTCTCGCTCTCGTTCTTCCTGAAAAACGACCGTATCCGGCATTATGGCAAGATGATCATGGGGCTCGGCCTGGTCTTTTACGGGATGCAACTGATGAGCGATGGCACGCGCCCCCTGCAATCGTATGCGCCTTTTATCGAGTTCATGAAAAACCTGGACTCGCCATTGTTAGGGATTGCCTTTGGCGCCATCCTCACGGCAGTCGTGCAAAGTTCCTCCGCCACCACGGGAATTGTCATTGTCCTGGCCAGCCAGGGGCTCCTGCCGCTGCACGCCGGCATCGCACTGATCTTCGGCGCCAACATCGGCACCTGTTTCACGGCATGGCTCGCGTCGTTAGGGAAATCGCGTGAAGCCAAGCGCGCCGTCACCGTGCATATACTGTTCAATGTCGCGGGGGTCCTGCTCTGGTTCCTGCTTATCCCCCAGCTCGCGGAATGGGTGAGGGTGATATCTCCCCAGGCCACGGATCTCGAAGGACCGATGCGGCTCGCATCAGAAACGCCCCGCCAGATCGCCAATGCCCACACCGTCTTCAACGTCGCCAACACCCTGATCTTCATCTGGTTTGTCGGTCCCATCGGCCGGTGGGTGCTTCGGCTCATCCCGGACCGGCCATCAACCGAGGCCGAGAAATCGCAACCCAAGTACCTTGATCCCGTTTTGCTAGACACCGCGGCGCTCGCGCTGGACGCCACCCGACTCGAGCTCAACCGCATGGGCAAGGCGGTGATGCAGATCACCGGAGGCGCGCTCGACACCGTGGTCAAGGGCGACGCCGACGCCATCCGCAGGCTTTGGAAAATGGACAACCGTGTCGACGCCATACACACCTCCATCATGAGCTACCTCGGTGAGCTGTCGCAGGAAAAACTCGATGACAAACAGTCGGACCTGATGCACCGCTATCTGGCGGTAGCGAACTATCTGGAGAACATTGCCGACATGGTGGAAACCAACCTTGTCGAGGCCGGGCGGGCGCGGCTCAACGCCGGCCTCGTCATCAGCGAGTCGACCCGCAACGTCCTCAGTCATTTTCACCAGGAAGTCGGCCTTCAGGTCGGCCAGGCTATCGATGCCCTCGTGACCAACGATCACACGATGGCCAACCAGGTGATCGCTGCCAAGCCGCGTATTTCCGAACTCGCCACGGCGGCGGAAGAGCACCTCTCCAAGCGCCTCGTGGCTGACGAGCCGCACCGGATGATCGCCTTCCATCTTGAGTCCGAGCTGATCGAATACCTGAAGCGCATGTATTACTTTGCCAAACGAATCGCCCTGCTGGCCAGGGAGAACCCATCGCCCCAGGCGATGAAGGTTCCGACCGGCGACGAGGCACCCGGCCAGCCGTAGCCTATCGCTTCAGCGCGAGTTTTTCCATGATGCCGATGAGGGCGATACCGCCGACAAGCCAGGCGATGGCGATCCAAGTGTGGCTCAGCAGGAAGTTAGGGAATTCACGTTCCCAGGAAATCACCTTGCCTTCGATGCTGGCGGAATAGACCGCCTGCTTCCACGGCCAGATGATGACCAGGGAGCCCGCGACAAATCCGGTGATCAGGGCCACCGCGGTATCGTGGTAGCGTTTGAACAACCAGCTGAGGATATGGGAAAGCGCGACCAGGCCGATGGCGGCACCGATAGCCACGGGGATCAGTATGGGCAAGGATTCGGAGAAGTTCATCTGGCGCAGATTATTCACGGCGTCCAGCACGATCAGCTTGTAGTTGCCCATCAGCAGCAGGACGAATGACCCCGAAATACCCGGGATGATCATGCTGCACATCCCTGCGACGCCACACACTGCGAGGTAGGCAGGGTTCGTGTTCTCGCAAACCGGATTCAAAAAAGCGAGCCAAACCGCCACACCAAGGCCGAGCAGGAGGGCGACAATCTCCGTCAGCCTCCAGCTTTTCACCATCCTCCCGACGGAAAAAATCGATGCCAGGATCAGGCCAAAGAAAAAAGCGCCCACCAACACGGGGCTCACTTCGTAGGCATACTTGAGAAATTTCGCCAAGGTCAGGATGCTGGTGGCGACGCCAGCGCCCAGCGCGGCCAGAAACCCGAAATCCACATGCCGGGCAAACCCTGCGAGGTCGAATTTCAGGAGATGGCGCAGCGCGCGCAAATCAAACGACTTCAATGCGTCGATCAATCTCTCATAGATTCCTGTGATAAAAGCAATCGTGCCGCCGGAAACGCCCGGGATCACATTCGCCGCGCCCATGGCGAAGCCTTTGAGGAAAGTGAATAAG
>JARFRT010000170.1 GCA_029287105.1 Akkermansiaceae bacterium
GAGGTAGTCCATTTCAAGCAGGCGGTTTGGCGTATCCGGGTGACCTTCAGGAAAGCCTGCGACGCCAATGCCAAACCCCCGTGGGTCAGGGTGTTTGCCCGATTCATTGAATTGACGGATGTGCCGAACGAGGTCGGAGGCATAGGGAAAGGCGTCCATCGACCGGTCATGGTCACGGGCATCGGCTGGGGGGTCGCCTCTGAGGGCGAGGATATTGCCAATCCCAACGGAGGCGTAGCGTTCGAGTGTGGCGGTGATTTCCTCCGCGCTATGATTCACACACGTGAGGTGGGGGATTGGCGGGGTTGGTGTGGTTTCTTTGATACGGACGACGAGGTCGTGGGTCAGTTCCCGGGTCGAGCCGCCCGCGCCGTAGGTGACGCTGACAAAGGAGGGGTGGCGCGATGATAATTGCCTGATGGTTTCATAAAGGGCATCGGCTGCCTCGGCGGTTTTTGGGGGGAAGAACTCGAAGGAAAAAGTGGGCTCGTGGGGCTTGATAATGTCTCTGATATGCATCGCTAAGGGGGATTGTCCTGCAATGTGGGCATAAACAAAATAAAAAAATGCCCTACAGTCACAACTCGCCGGGTGTTGCGGGGTTTAATCAGCCGACTGAAATACGAATTGTCATGCGTGTTGCGGCCAGATTTATTGACCCGTTGGTTGATTTGGCTGGATCGTAGCGCATGCAAATTCTACACTCGCCCTGCGCGACGGCTATCGAGACGGCTGTCATTCGGTCGCAATTCCCGTCTGTTTTTTAATCAACCTGTTACCCCCGTTATGAAATCCTCAGTGTTAATTACGTTTGGTGTGTCGGCAATGACCATGCTCGGGCTCACAACGGGTGTGGCTGTCGCCGTTCAGGACGAAGGGGAAGGGCTGGTCCGCGGACACCGCCTTCAGGGGAAAAACAACTCCACGGGACATCAGCACGGCCCCCGTCAAGGCAGGCCTCGATCCAAGGCATTTGAGGCGGTCGATGCCAACAAGGATGGTGTGCTTACTTTCGAGGAATTTTCCCAAATGGGGCGCCTCACTAAAATGGACGAGCCGAAGCGACGTAAACTGTTTGATTTTCTCGACCGGAATAAAGATGGAAAGCTGCACCTGCGTGAGCTTCAGCCGCGCGAGCCAAGCTGGTTGGCTCCACTGCGCAAAGGGTTTGCCACATTCGACGCTGACAAGAACGGGGGGCTCGATCTGAAAGAATTCTCCCAATGCCCCCAGATCGCCCATAAAGGGGAGGAAGTGGCTTTGCGTATTTTTACCAGGATCGATCATAATAAGAACAAACGGATTGAACGTTTCGAACTGAAATGGTCTGGCGGTCCGAGAGCCAGGCCGCCGATCGATTTTGCCAAGTACGACAGCAATACGAGTGGTGGACTTGATTTTGAAGAATACTCCAAGCTGCCGCTGATGGAGAAGATTCCGGAGGCGCGGCGCAAGAAGCTGTTTGACAGAATCGATGCCGACAAAAGCGGCGAAATATCAGCGGGCGAAGTCAAGGCGGCGCACAAGAGGCATCGGCATCCTCCCTCTCACGGCAAGTCGCCGCATGGACCCAGAAAAGACGGGGCAGAGAGGGACTCGAAGGGGGGTAAACAGCATCGGCGAGGGCCCGCCGGCGATGGGTCAAGGTGATACGCCTTGTTTTTGATCCTACTCCCTATGCCGTGAAATCGTCAGGTTGGGAGCCCTGTTGCGCTCGGCCCGATCACCCCACTGGGCCATTCTGTGACAAATGTCCGAAAGGCAAGCTTGCAAGATGCTGGAAAATGAGCTGTTTTCGCTATCGACATGAGCATGCGTGAGGACAGGGTGGAC
>JARFRT010000208.1 GCA_029287105.1 Akkermansiaceae bacterium
GGTCAAGGATCTTGCCAGCCTCTGTTACTTCAACTACGCCTACTCGGGCGAACGGGTCGGCCGCGCTCTTGTGGGTATGGAGTTTGCCGACGAAGAGACCCGGCAAGCCTGCTTGGCACGGATGACCAGAATGCAACGCGACCATGGCGGATGTATCCGTGCCGCCCGCGAAGTGAGTGACGAAATATTTTATCGTCTGACCGGAAAGCGCCGTGCGGATTCCTGATTTCCGCCGCTGACACCGGATTCCCTCAATTTAGGGCTTGCTTGACACCCGCACAGACGTTAATCCCCCTGCACATCAATCACTTCCCATGGGTAAGCAACATAAAAAAACCATCAAACGTAGCCGCCGCAAGCAGTATCTGAAGCGCAAAAAAGAGCAGGTGAAGACCGAGGTCGCACTCAAGGCGTCCGCACCCGCGAAGAAAGTCGCCAAAAAGGCCGCCACCAAAAAAGTAGCTACCAAAAAGACAGCCGCTAAAAAGACAGCCGCTAAAAAGACAGCCGTTAAGAAAGTCGCCAAAAAAGCCGCCACCAAGAAAGTCGCGGCCAAAAAAACGGCCAAGAAGGCTGCCGCTAAAAAAGCGGCTCCCCCAAAAGATGCCGAGTAAGCACCCGGTTTCCAATTAAGGCCCCTTAATTGATATTTTCACCAAGGTCGGTTGCATTCTGCAGCCGGCCTTGTTTATTGTAAGCTGTCATGGATCAGGTGCTTATCGTGGACGGTCACAGTGCCATTTTCGCGTGGCCGGAGTTACGCAAGTTGCATGACTCGAGGACCGCGCTGGCTCGCAGCGAGCTGATCTCCATGCTGACCCGTTATCAGGATGCCTCAGGGATACACGTGGTGGTGGTGTTCGACGGCAAGGGCCGGCAGACCGATCGTGCCGGAGGCAAGGACGGGGACATCCTTGTGCTCTACAGCCGCGACGGTGAGACGGCGGACACCGTGATCGAACGTATCGTCGCCCGCAAGGCCGATGGGATGAGGATCACCGTGGCCAGCAATGACCGTGCCGAGCTTGAAACCGTCTCCGCCTTTGGCGGCGACTGCATCGGCCTCAGGACTCTGCGTGAGATGCTTGAGCGCGCCGATCAGGAGCACCGGCGCACCTGGGGATACTGACCTGGGGCAGGGGGATCGGCGGGCAGGTTAGAAATTCCTGCGTGCGAAGCTCCACGCTGTCACCTTGCCCTTGTCAAACCGAACCGACGCCCCATGGCGGGGAATGTAGTGGACCGTCGGGTGCATCGCGACGCCGTAGTAGTCGCCCCGGTAGCCGTAGCGACCGTAACCGTGCCCGTAGTAGGGGCTGAAACCGTGGCTGTAAACGGGCACCAGCACGTTGTAGTTCCAGCGTTCAAACTGTTTTCCGTGTTGTTCGCCGACGGTTTTATGGTCGGGGTGTCCCATGGCGAGAAAAACGGCGGGTTGGGTCATGCCGCGTTCGATCCTGCCCTGGCGCACGAGTTCCTGATGCTTGCTGCTGAGTTGGCTGTATAGCGCCGGGTTCTGCTGGATTCGGGTGGCAGGAGTGCTGCTGCAGCTGGCCAGCAGGGCAATGAGCGGGAAAATGAGAAGGGGGAGTATTTTCATGGCACGGCGAACATAATCGAATTCAGGGACCGATGCAATCGGGCATTGTTCTGAAAAAAATAAAAAAGAGGAAGAAACATGCTTGCCAAAACAGCGCAAAACCAATCACTGTTGTCCCAGCCAATTTGGTCCAACCCCGATATAGATACACACGATGTCAGAAGAACTCATTCCTGCCGCTGAACTAGACGATGCCCTGAAACGCTGCCCCGAGTGGGAGGCCGAAGGTGATGCGATTACCCGCACCATTGAATTCGAAGAATACATGGAGGGGATCGATTTTGTGAACGATCTCGCTGAAATCGTCGATGAAGCCCAGCACATTCCTGAAATCGACATCCGCGATGGCAGCGTGACCCTGCGCCTTAAAACCGAAGATGCCGGCGGTGTCACTGACATCGATGTCGAGCTTGCCTCACGAATCGATAACCTGGTCGACTAGATAGGCATGCTGTGGACGGCAGTCGGTCACTGCCCGCAAGGTGCAATGTTTCTCAGCGGTGTGCCATGGCACGCCGCTTTTTCTGTCTACTGCCCACCGCTTACTGCCCACCGGTTACTGCCCACCGGTTACTGCCCACCGTCGACCGATTTTGCCTACCGGGGCAACAAAATTTCCTCGTTTTCCATCCCTGTTAGTTTTCTGAGGCCGGAGACAAAGCGCCACATCGTGACCATGAGGATGATCATCATGGGGATGCCGATGACAGCAAATCCCCAGCCGGTGAGCTTGGCCACGCCATTATTGAAGGCTTCTTGTGACCCGGTCTCGTCCTTGAGGAACATCATGGCAAGGAAGTAGTTCATCACCATACTGATGAAAAAGGAGCCGGCCAGCAGAAGGGTGCCGGAAAAGATGAGTTTTTGGTAACCCGTGGTGTTGGAGTTCTCCTGAACGCGTTTTTCAATCGCAGGGATATTGAAGAAGTCCGGGTTGTAGAGGAAGACGCGTACCAGTGGGGTTTTGGTCCAGTGGGATATGAGGATGGTGACGCCAAAGACAAAGGGGATGGCCGCCTCTTTCAGCGCAAACCACAAGGGGGCCTCGGCATCCACGGTGCCGTTGTCCTTGTAGGCCATGATCGCGATTCCTCCGGTGAGCAAAATACTGACCACTCCCAGAAGGGAGAAAAAGTTGGGTTTCCTCGTTTTGATCAGGTG
The DNA here is from genome assembly GCA_029287105.1 of Akkermansiaceae bacterium. Lineage (GTDB taxonomy): Bacteria > Verrucomicrobiota > Verrucomicrobiia > Verrucomicrobiales > Akkermansiaceae > Oceaniferula. The sequence continues at coordinate 2,762 of JARFRT010000208.1, forward strand.
GTGAATACCGTAAATGACTGGTAAGGACACCGCGATCAACATGCCCACCACCGGCCCCACATGCCAGAACTTGTCGCCATTTTTCCCGAGAAAGCTCAGGGCTACGATGGGAATGAGCACATTCCACATAATGTTGGCAAGCGGGTTGTCTTGTTGTTTTTTGGCCATGGGTGGTGGAGACAAGTAAGAGCTAAGTGCGAAGATGCAAGAAAATAGCGGCGCCCCCGGAGTGGTCGGGAGCCGCCGCTATGGAAAAAACAGGATGGCGCCTAGACGGTTCCGAAGATCGACTTGCCGGTCGAGAGCAGGTCGTCACAGGCGATTTTGAGCCGGTCGCAGAGGCCTTGCTCGCCTTTTTTCAGGTAGCCGCGCGGGTCGTAGGCTTTTTTATTGCCGACCTCACCGTCGATTTTAAGCACGCCCTCGATGTTTTCGCACATGTGGGTGACGATCGGGCGGGTGAAGGCATACTGGGTGTCAGTGTCGATGTTCATCTTGACCACGCCGTAGCCGAGGGTCTCGCGGATGTCGTCGAGGTCGGAGCCGGAACCGCCGTGGAAGACGAGATCCATCTCGGCGTCCGCGCCGTATTTTTTGATCACCGCATTCTGGCCGTCGCGCAGGATGGTGGGCTTGAGTTTGACCGAGCCGGGTTTGTAAGCGCCGTGGACGTTGCCGAAGGTGGCGGCAAACATGAAGCGTCCAACGCCGTGCAGGCTTTCGTAGACTTCCACCATGTCCTCGGTGGAGGTGTAGAGCTTTTCGGCAGGCAGGCCCGAGGTGTCGTGGCCGTCCTCTTCGCCGCCGACGCAACCGGCCTCGATTTCAAGGATGATGTTCAGCTCGGCGCATTCGGCAAGAAGCTCCTTGGAGATTTTCAGGTTTTCGTCGAGTTCGACCACGGACCCGTCGAACATGTGCGACTGGAAAAGCGGGCCTTTACCCTCGGCAATACGCTTGCGGGATGCGTCGAGCAGCGGGCGGAGGAATGAATCGACTTTGGCCGGGTGGCAGTGGTCGGTGTGCAGGGCCACCAGGATGTCGTACTTCTCGGCGAGCAGGTGGGTGGCTTCGGCGAGCACGATGGCGCCGAAGGCTTCGTCGCCCACGGCCGTGCCGGAGGCGAAGCTGCCACCACCGGTGGAGACTTGGATGATACCATCGGACCCGGCTTCAGCGAAAGCCTTGAGGGCGCCGCTGATGGTGGTCAGGGAGGTGATGTTGATGGCGGGGTATGCGTAGCCGCCTTTTTGGGCGGCGTCGAGCATAGCGGCGTATTGTTCTGGTGTTGCTACTGGCATGACGCGGCGCATTTACCACAGAGTGGCACGACTGGCAAGAAATCCTCCTGTGCATCTGACATGCAATACGACCCCTGTTTTGCTGCTCGAAGCAGCGGGGCGACGGGGGTGTCGGATTAGCTGTCAATTTCGACGACCTTGCCGTCCTTCCCGCCCTCCTCCTCAACGGCGTGACGATGGTCCGGAACACTGGCCTCGACGACCAGAGCAAGCCAATCAAGATCACCGCCATTCCCTGCTACGTGAGGGTCAACCGCGAAAAGATTCCGATAAATCTCCGGACTTACGCGGCCGGAAGCAGGCCCGCGCAATGGCAAATCAGTGGTTCCGGATATCACCCCAAATATTTTCGCCTAGTTGCCGGGGACAAAAATATTGATGGATCCCCCCTCGCGGTAGAGACTTTTTAGTTAAAGGCTTGGACTGTCAGCAAACCACCTTCCGAATCTGACACAGAACCAACCAAACGACTAGCCTAGCCGACCCACCTAGCCGACTCCCAACAAGAACAACAAAGCGACCACAAAAACAAAGCAACCATATTATGAAGATGAACATCATAACAACGAAAAAACTAGTGCCGCTATTGGCGGCGGCCGCCGCACTCGCTGCGTCATCAGCCCTTGCCCAGGACGCGCCGATCAGCTGGTCGGTTCACGACATCACGGACGACGTGACTGAAATCTCCACGGATGGAACGTTGGTTCCTGACGGTGCCCGCAGCGGCAGCACCACCGATCGAACCGTCAATACGGTGGTTTTTGAATCGGTCGCGAACAGTGGCAATCTCTTTGACAGTCTGTTTTCCAACGACAATATTGGGGTTCGTGGTTACGGCAGTGTCGTCACGGATAGCGATTACCGGAACTTTTTAGCGCAAGGTCAGCGCTCGGGCCGACTTGGATTTAGCACCGGTGGCCGGACTGAACCGACTGAAGTCTGGACGACCATTGAATTCACGGGTCTGACGGTCGGCAACTCCTATCAGATCCAGATCTGGTCTTCGGACGTGGGCACTGCCGCCAATGGCATTTCAGGCAATGCGGCGCTTGTTTTGGGTGACGGCCAGGGAGGTGATCCTGATTTTGGCACGGATGCACAACTGTTGCTGGAAGCGAGCGACTTCGGTGCCGGGCAATACGGCATTGGCGTGTTCGTGGCGAATGCCACCACCCAGACCGTGAATGTGCGGCAGTATACTAACCTGAACACGACACCGAGTGCCAAGAGCAGTGACCACTGGTCCAACGGTTGGCAGATCCGGGATCAGGGCGTGGATACAAGCGCACCGAGCCCGGCTCCGACCGTTGACACCGCTACCCCTCTTGAAACCCGTGTCGAATTAACTTCGACCATCGCAACGGATCAAACCGGTGTGGAATACCGCTACAACCGCAGGAGCGTTTCGGCAGGCGCGATTGATTTTACCAGCCCCTGGCAGGACAGCCCCAGCTTCACCGACACCGGCCTGAGCTTGAGCACGGAATACTTCTACACCGTGGAGGCGCGGGACAAGGTTCCCACTCCGAACGCGACCGCCGAGTCCGCTGAGGTTTCGGTGACTACGCTGGCAGAGGATACAGCCGCCCCGGCGCCCGACCCGATGACCTTTGCGGTGGCACCGGCACCGCTTGCCGGATCCGGTTACAATGCGCTCACGATGACGGCAGACACCGCCACGGACGACAACTACGAGGTGGAATACTACTTTACCGAAACCTCCGCTAATCCCGGCGGTGACGATAGTGGCTGGCAGACCAGCCCCGTCTATATCGACACCGGCCTGCAGGCGAACACGACCTACACCTACAC
>JARFRT010000218.1 GCA_029287105.1 Akkermansiaceae bacterium
GGGGACGCGCTGCCTCGGTTGCGGAAAGGTGCCGAACACTTCGGGATCCTTACCTCCAACTCGGTCGAAAACGCCGGTCTCTTCCTCGAAACCCACGGACTCGGCGGGGTGTTCAGCTTCATCTCCTCAACCTCCAAACTCACAGGGAAATCCAAGTACCTACGCAACATCCTCAAAAAAGAAGCCCTGACCCCGGGCGACCTTGTCTACATCGGCGATGAAATCCGCGACATCAAGGCGGCGCGCAAGGCGGGGGTCGCGGCGGCAGCCGTCGGCTGGGGGTTTAATTCGCCCGAGTCGCTGCTGGCGACCGACCCCGACCACTTCTTTGACACGCCGGACCAGATGCTGGCGCTGATCGGCTGATGATCCGCCGCTATTTCCAAAGCAGCATCTTTGCGCCAAAAACCAGCAGGACCAAGCCGAACAGACGGGTCAGGTGCTGATTGCTGAGCCTGTGCATCAGATCGGTACCAAACCATGCAGCCAGCGCGGCCGCCACGGCGGTGAGTGCGACAATCCGCCAATCGATCAACGACTCGCCTTTGCGCAGCGTGTTGTTCAAGGTCGCGACGAGGGCCACAATCACGATCACGGCCAGCGAGGTTGCCACCGCCTTTTTCTGCTCAAAGCCCAATGCCGTCACCAAGGCGGGCACCATCACAATACCGCCACCGACACCACAGAGCGCGCCCAGCAAACCTGCGGCAATCCCGATCAGAGTGGCGATGGCAAAGGTTTTCATCGTCGGGCGAGTCAGGGGGTGCAGATCGTGGCGATCAGGCGGTGTAATACCGTGCGGTGGTCAAGACCTGTGGTCACCAGACACTTATCCGCATCGAGGCAGGCGTCCATCGCCCGGCGCAGCTTCTCCAACCCAAAACCCGTCGCGTTTTGACTGGCGAGAAAAAGGGGATAGGCATTCACGCCCCCCGTCTTCTTCTGGGGTAGCCAGGCACGTTCGTTTTCCGCCAAGGCGTCAAGGGCGGCAGCATACTGGTTGTAATTTCCGTTAGGAATCCTGCGGCCATGGCCGGCGGCGGCCGACATAAAAAGATTGCGCACGGTGGGAATGATCGAAGCACGCAGAATCCCGATTGCACTCTCCTTGCGGGCGAGTTGCTGGTCGATCAGCTCGAAGGCCCGCGCCGCATTCCTTTTCTGCAGCGCCCTGCCAATCTCAAAAACAACACCGGCGCGGCTCAGCGGCACCAGCAGCCGCACGTCGTCCTCACCCACGTCACGGCGGTCACCGAGGTAGACGTCGATTTTTTCCAGCTCGCTGGCGATCTGGCGGGTGTCCTCACCGGCGAGCATCACGAATAACTCCAGCGCTTCGGCATCAAAGGTGAGACCGAGGTCGCGGGCCCGCGCACGGACGTTACCCGCCACCTCCTCCTGCCAACCATCGCGCGAAACATCCGGCTTGTCGTAGCTCTTCACCTTCGCCTCGGCATGAAGGTACTTGCTGAGCAGACGGCTTTTGTTGAATGCCGAGCCACTGATGACAAACTGAATATCATCGGGCAAGCCGTCCTTGAGGCAGTCCAACAATGCCTCGGCCCCCATCTTGGTCGCCTCGGCCATGCTGGTGCGGTCGCTGCCCAGAAAATTGACATTCTTCAGCCAGACCGTCTTGCCTCCGCCAAAAAATGGCAGGGTTTGCAACGACTGGATGGTCCGGCTACAGGCGGTATGGGCCTCGTCGGCATTGGCGGCGGTGCCATCGATCACCTCCTGGGAAAAATCATCGCCGCCCTCGGGCTTGAGCTTGTTGTATATCTTCAGCGCCTCTTCGGACACCGTACCTTCATCGCTCCCGGTAATGACATAGATCTGGCTCACGTGCCAAAGAATCGGGAAGGAACAAGCAAGAAGCAAGGGCTAAAACAAGCCGTGCATCAAATTCAGCATGGGGAGACACAGGTCCCGTACCGCCCCGTCTACTGGGTCCCCTTGTAGCGGTAGTGACCGATCAGTTGGTACTCCAGCAACTTGTCCTCCCATCGGGGGCCGGAGCCAATGTTGTGCACGATCCACTTTTCATCCCTGCGGTCACCCGGGCCGGGGACCACCACCCCGATATGGGTGGCACCGTGAGGCAATCGCCATGCCACAACATCCCCATAACTGAAATCCCGGGCCGCGGACATTTCCGGAAGTGCCATTTCCTGGCCAAACCGGCTGAAAAAGCGCTGCAGGTTCGGCACACGGCGGTGATCGATGTTGCTGTCCGTGCCCTTCAAGCTCCAGAGCTGGGGGTAAATGCGAAAGTTCGCCTCCATGTCGTCATGGACAAGCTGCTGAAGGTCGATGCCCAGAGCGCGGTAGCTGCGCACCACCACATCCGTGCACACCCCCTTACCTTCCGGGACGTCCCCATTGGGGTAGGAAATGTTATAATACGCAGGGTCATAGGTGATGTCCTCCTTGGTCCTTTTCAGGGCAGCCGCTGCAAGTTGATTCCCGAAGGCATCAGCCTGACCGAGCCATGCTACGGTCTCCTCCACCTTCAACTCGGTCACCGGGGAGTTCCGGGCCAGCGCCTGGGAGATATAGGGCTTCGCCACGATACCCACCCCGACCACCACAAAGAGGATCATCAACCATCCACCGCCCCAGGACTTATTGACGGGTTTTTGCGGGCGCGGGCCGATGTATTCGATGGTGCTCATGGTCTCTGGTCTCTAAAAGTCGATGACTAATGCTTATTTTGGATGGCTTAATAACATCATATACGCGCCCGTTAATCCAGCATATTTCATCCATACGTCAAAAAATGTCACATTAAACAACCTATTTTCCCAGCCTACTGCCGGCGTCATCGGCCCCCAACCCCGTTTTTGGGTTCATTTTTACCGTTGGCAAATGCTCTCAGCCCACCAAACTCAGCGCACCGGCATGATCATCGAACACAAAAAGACCCCGCTCCACTGGGGCGCACTCAACCTCGCCCTCTTCGGCCTGGAAAAAGACTGGTACGGCACCACGCTCGATGTGCCCGCTGCGTTTGGCCTCGCCATCGATCACGGCAGCTTCTGGTTTGTCGCGACACGCCGGAAACCAGCCGACATCGCCCCCAGGTCCCGGCCCGGTGAGTTTACTCCGGAACTCTGGAAACACGATGTGGCCGAGTTCTTCCTGAGCCACCCCGACTCGGGCCGTTACCTGGAGTTCAACCTCGCACCCAATGGCGCCTGGTGGAGCGCCGAGTTCAGCGCCGCACGCACCCGGACCGACGCCGGCGACACCCCGCTGCCGGGTGTCAAAACATTCTCCGACCTCGCACCCGACGGCACATGGGTGGCCGCAGCATCCATTCCACTCGAGGTCCTCCAGGCGCGCTTCGACTTCGGCCCGGAAACCCGCATGAACGTCACATTCATCGTCGATTCACCCGACCAGAAATTTCTAACAGCATCGCCCGCGACTGACGGGCCGCCCGACTTTCATCAGCCCGACGTTTTCCAACAGATCAGGATTCAAGACGGCGGATTCACTTTTCACGAACCGCGATGACACACCTGACCTAACAAAAACTATTCGCAGATGGCCCTGCGTAATCATCACCGCTTGGAACCAAGCAGCGGAAGCAGCCATTCCCTCGCGCAGGCTGAAGCCCCGGTCACTCCGGAAATCCCGTCCCCGATTGGAAAAACATCACCATCACGTCGCTTCCGGATTGCTTCTTTGAGGCACTGTGGCTTAATCGAAGTTTAAGAAGCCCATGAAAAGCACCTCTCAAGACCGACTCGAGCTCGCACTACAGGCATCCAATGAAGGTGTTTGGGACTGGTATGTGGGTGAGGATCCCATTTACTACTCGGAACGGGTTCTGGGCTTTTTGGGACACGAGGCCGAGACCGCCCCTAATATCATTACCAAGGCCAAGGATTATTTCCATGAGGATGATTTGCCGGATTTTGAGCACGCACTGCAAAACTCGCTCGCCGATGCAGGCGAGGACATACTCGCCTCGGAATGCCGTTACCGGCACCCGGACGGGTCATGGCACTGGCTGCGCATCCGCGGGATCGCCGTCCGTGACGCACAGAAAAAAACAACACGCATGGTCGGGTCCATCATTGATATCTCCCAGCGCAAGACCGCTGAAATCGCCCTTGAAGAAGAAAGATACCGACTGCGGGAACTCATCGAAAACATCCCGGTCAATGTGTATTACAAGGATGAGGAGTCCCGTTTTGTCATGGCGAACACATCCATCGCCAAAAGGTTCGGTGCGCAGAGTGGACAGGATCTTGTAGGGAAGACCGACCACGATTTTTTTGGCAAAACCCATGCCGATACCGCACGCGCGGACGAGATCAGGATCATGCAGCTGCGCGAGCCACAGATCAACACCATCCAGCGTGAGACCTGGGAAGGTAAGGAGGACACCTGGGTGGAAATCACCAAACTCCCCTGGTTGGACCGCAAGGGCAACCTGCTCGGCACCTTTGGCATCACCAGCGATATCACCAGCCTGGTCAAAACCCAGCGGATGCTCACCAGTGTGGCGGAGGAACTTCAAAAGCGCAATGTCGCCTTCGAGGAGGAGCTTCAACTCGCCCGCGAGATCCAACAAGCCCTGTTGCCCCAAAGTCTTGATGGCCTGGTGTTGCGTGGCCATGACCGTGAAGTCACCTTTGGCTGCCGCTACTCACCGGCGTCGGAAATGGCAGGCGACTTCGTCGAGGTCATGCCGATCTCACAAGACTGCATCGGCATCTTTGTCTGCGACGTCATGGGTCACGGCGTCAGGGCCTCCCTGGTCGTATCCATGCTGCGCGGCCTGATGGAAAAAGAACGCGACTCGGCCACAAGCCCGGAGTGGTTCCTCTACGGCATCAACGAGGGGCTCGTCTCCATTTTCGAGCGCGCCAGCGTCACCCTGTTCGCCACCGCCATCTACTGTGTCATCAACCTCAAGGATGGCACCCTGAATTATTCCTGCGCCGGCCACCCGGCACCCATCACCGTGAAATCGGGCGAAAGCCGACAACTCTCACCCGGCAATGGCAACGGCAAACCCAACCCGGCGCTGGGCCTCATTTCCAAGGCAACCTACAGCGCCCAATCCGTCTCGCTCGACGATACCGACCGCGTCCTCATCTTCACCGACGGCCTGCACGAAGTCGAGGACGCGGCGGGAGAAGAAATGGGGATAGAACGCATCATTGCCACCATGGGCGCCAGTGGCAACGATGACCTCGAAACCTGCCTCGACACCCTGCTCGACCAGGCACGGCGGCACGCCGCTGACGGACAGTTCGGCGATGACGTCTGCCTGTTTGCCATGGATGTGAGTGCAGGAGCTTAGAGTTCCTCCAAGCGGACCCCATCAACCGCGCGGGTCGCAAAAATGTGGGGTTCAATCCCGGTCTCCTCCTTGTAGCGCCGACTCATTTCGTCCATCACGGCCTCGGCCTTGTCGGCACGGGCAATGGTCACCGTGGAGCCTCCGAAGCCACCCCCCGTCATCCGACTACCTAACACACCGCCCTCTTGGCCGATGGCCCATGCCGCGTCCACCATGATGTCGAGCTCCCTGCAGGACACTTCAAAATCGTCACGCAGTGACCTATGGCTTGCGGCCATCAACTCACCCACCTCGTGGGTTTTGCCCCGGGCCAGCGCCATGGCTGCCTTCTGGGTGCGATCGATTTCGCTCACCACGTGGCGGGCACGACGGAAAACAACGTCGCTCATCTCGTTCTTCGCGGCCTCAAGCTCCTCCATGCTCACCTCACGCCACGATTTTTTGCCGAGAATTGACAGAGCGATTTCCGTTTGCTTCCTGCGGTTGGAATAACTGCCGTCGCTCAGTTCGTGTTGGACCTGGGTATCGGCAATGATGATCTCCACGGAATCATCCGCAAAGGGGATCGACTGCACCTCCTCGGACCGGCAATCAATCAGCGTCAGGTGGTCTTTTTCGGCGAAGATCGAGGCAAACTGGTCCATGATTCCACACGGCACGCCGGCAAACTTGTGTTCGGCACGCTGACACAGCCGTGCTTTGTTTTTCGGGTTGATATCAATCCCTAACAATCCTTCCACCACCGTCGCCGCGGCGACCTCGATCGCCGCCGAGCTGGATAGCCCGGCACCCAGGGGGATGGTCGAGTGCACCAGCGCGTCAAATCCCGGCAGAGGCCAAAATCCTTTTTCCCGGAAGCCATCGAACACGCCGCGAATGTAGTTGGCCCAGTATGGCTCACCGGCCTCGGGCGGTTCGTCCAACGGCACCGTTGCCGGTTCATCGGGAAAGAGGGTGGAAAGAAGGTTCGCCTGCGACGTGCCATTGGGCGCGGCGGCAATCATCACATAACGGTTGATCGCCAGGGGCAGCACAAAGCCGTCACAGTAATCAATGTGCTCGCCGATCAGGTTCACCCTTGACGGCGCCGCAACCAGCCAAAACGGAGCCAAGCCGAAGTGTTCCTCAAATTCTTTGATGACCGCCTTCTTCTGCGCGGTGTAAGCCTTGTGGTTATGCTCAATCATTGTGCTCCCGTGTTTTGCGTTTTGCCTGGTTATTATTGCTAACCTACCCACCGCTCTCGGCCAGCCTCAAATGCATCTTGGCGCGAAAAAATCACGGGGCCGCACGGCACCCCCGACTCCCGAACAGCCCAATCCTGTTAACCTATTCGTGATTCATGATTGAAACCTGGCGAAGTCAACGTAGTATGCATGCGTGAAACCCCTTTTTATTTCCCTCGGAATCATCGCCGCCTCCCTGATTGTCATTTCCTGCGAAGGCAGAAAAGAAAAAGCCAGCCAGGAACTTGAAACCTCCGGCTATCAGACAACGCCAGCCGATTTTCTCCGCGCTGCGGAAAATGGCGACGTCCGCGCCCTCGAGCTCTTCATCCAACAGGACATGGACCTCAGCTGCAAGGATGACAACGGATGGACCGCGCTCCATCTCGCCGCCCGCGGAAAACGTCAGGAGTCCGTCGCCCTGCTGCTCGATGCCGGTATGGATATCGAGTCCCTCGGTCCGGACGGGACCACCCCGCTGATGCTCGCCGCCCGCGAGGGCAACAGCAGCATGGTGCGCTACCTGCTCAAGCAGGGTGCCAAAGCCGAGTTGAAAGATCAGAAAAACCAAAGCGCCCTGATCCTTGCCGTCGAGGCAGGCCACAGGGCCTGTGTCGAGGAGATCGCACCCTACTCGCGTAACCAGCTTGATACCGCCCTGCTCTACGCCGCCTCCCAGGGGAAACATCAGGTCATCGAAACCCTCACCAGCTTCGGTGCCTCCGTTTATGTGCGCCATGAAGGAGGCATGACCCCGCTGATGCTTGCCGCCCAAAAAGGCTACGCCGACACCGTCGCCTCTCTGTTGGAAAGTGGTGCCAACCGCTACGCCGTCAACGAACACGGCTGGACCGCCGCCCAGGTCGCGGCGGCTGCCAACCAGCAGACTATCGCCAACCTGCTCAACCAGGACCCGGATGCCGCGGAACTCACCCTCAACGAGCCTTCCGAGGAGGAGGGCGTCGAGTGGACTGCGCCGGTGGTCGCGGCCGCCGACATGCCCGGCACGGCTGACCCTGGCACCGCTGACCCGGCAGCCGTGACACCGCCCCCAGGCGCCACTGCCGCCGGCCCGCCTTCCGGTCAGGCCACCCCGACTCGCTCCACGTCCCCCAGCCCCAAACGACTGCCGTTTATTTCCGGCAAAACCATCGCTAGCCAGGGTGCCAGCCCGGACGAGGTCGGCCGTGACCTCGCCATGCTCGGCTACACGGAAAAGCCGCTGCCCATCATGGTGGAAAAAACGCATCGGGGAGAATCCGGGGGTAGCGAAGCCGAGATCCGCATGCTCTACGGGCAGCACCAGAAGATCAAGGTCAGGGAAGGCGACACCATCCCGGCCACCCGTTTCAAAATCGTCCACATCCGCCGCATGCTCAGCCACAGCAAGATCACCGACGGCAAACCGACCGATGTGTCCGTCGTGGAAATCGAGGATACCCGCACCGGCCAGCGCCGCAAGATGACCACCCGGATCCCCGCCACCGCCGCCGAGGCCTGGGCCGTGCTGCGCAGTCAGTCCAGTGGCCAGACCTACGCCGTCCGCGCCGGTCAACACTTCCGCACCGCTGATGGCCAGCACTACACCGTCTCCGATGTCCGCCCCACCCAGATCATCCTGAGCCGCGACGATACCGGCGAGGCGACGACCATCCCGTTATCCGAATAACGGCGGAGTGCATCAAAGCCGCACCCTCGGCCCGGTGGCCGGGAATTGATTACTGATTGTTGGCGTGAAGAGCTGGGCCGGCGGTGCCTATTGCATCGAGACGCGCACACGGTCCAGAATCGGTTTGGATGGATTTCGCGTCGTGTCACGAAGGCGAATTTCAAAACCGAAACCGAGTGCGGCGGGTAAACCGGATAGGTCCAATTCTGCGGGGATGCGTTTGACCTGCTTGGAGAATCCTTTGACGTAGTCGTAGGTCTCCTTGCACTCCTGCCACTTGGTCCAGGTGTTGAGCTTCCCGTCACCCGTCGTGTCGACCCCGGCACGCACCTCCACCGACTCCACCCATGGTCCCGGGCTGACGTAGTCGGATCTTGTCTGGTTGATCAGATAGAATTTCCCTTCGGCAAAGCCGATGTCGGGATCGGGATGCCCATTGCCGATCTCACCACAAAAGGTGAACGGTTCACCGAGCTTGCCGGAGGTGAACCAGCCGATACGGATCTTTTCGCCCGCCGGATGGTAGTCGCAGAACAGATAATACTGGCCGCCAATGCTGATGGCCGCCCAGTCGCCGAAGGCGTCCTGTTCCGGCTCGTGCACCTCGTATTCGGCCGTGTTGCTTTTCCAGTCGGGATGTTGCATCCAGTGCGGGTGCTCATAGGTGGCTTTCTTCCCGGTCGGCTTGGTCCGCTGGTCCACAGCGGGCGGAAGGATTTTGAAATTCTTCTGGCCGTCCCTGCTGACCGCATGCCCCGCCAGTGGAGAGTCCCATGAATGTTTGCGCGCGTTGATGGGGGTCCAATCCTCGTAGATGACGTGGAAGTTGCCTTTGAGATCCCGGATGAAGGTGCAATCCGAGCCGTCCGAGGGATCCTTGAATGCCAACCCCATGTTCTTACCGGGAACGCCATCGGTTAGATCATCGTCAATAAACAGATGCGGGTCCTGGTCGTTGGGATAGTCGTAGTAGATGTAGGTCTTGCCGCCGACCTGCTCGGCGGTGGTCACCCAACGCGACACCTTTTCAGTCACGGGGCCGTGATGGACCCAGTTGACCATGTCCGTGCTCTGCCAGGCATGGTAGCCGCCCCGGCTGGGCTTGAGCCCGCCAGGAGCGTCGTATTGATGGGGGAAGGGCGTGGTCAGCAAGGGGACGTCGAAACCCTTGAGGGTCGCCGCTTCCGCTTTGAAGGGCGCCGCCGCTTGCCCACCTCGACTCGGCTTGAAGGGACGGTAGAGACCGAAGAGCCAGTAATCGCCCGGGCCATTCGCCAAGAATACCGGCGCGTCCTCCAAATTGCCGGGTCCCACACTTTTGACAGGTTCCCAGTTCTGCCATACGGCCGACTGGGTCAGCGTGATTTTATCGAAGGTTTGCTTCTTTTTGAAGGATTTGACGACGCTGCGGTAGACGGCCGTGTCCGCGGTCGGTGTGGCCATGCCATCGTTGAACTCCAAACTCTCGCTCGTGGCGGCTGCGGATTTCCACTCCTCCGTCGTATCGATGCGCCACTCATTCCCGGCATCAGCGGCACTGGCCGCATGGCAAGCGAGCAAGAAGGCCAAGCCGATGACCTTCACATTTTTCGAATAATTTACTGTCCTCCCGTAATAGAACTTCATAGCCAACAGTTACTGCTGAAACCATTCGCATATTTCATCGGATGGATTCTCCGGCTGTTACACAGGACAATGGCATCGACATCAAGAGGCTGGACCGCAGTCGTTGATGTGCAATTTCACTCATCGGAGATCGGGCGCTTGAGCGGCATGCCGGCTTTAAGGATTTTTTTCTGAAGTTGATGCATGTCAACATCCTGAACATTGACCCTGTCGTTGATGGCGATGGAGGCCGCCATGCCGGCGACTTCGCCCAGGTGCATCCATGTGGGCTCCAGACGAATGGCGCAGAAGGCGACCGCGCTGGATGACACGCAGACGGGCACCAGAAGGTTTTTACACTCGTCCTTTTTCGGCGTGATCGCCCGGTAGGGAATGGCGAAATTTTTGCCCTTTTCCCAGATGCGTCCCTCGTTGATGAAGTGGTCTTTATCAAACGCGTAACGGGCGACATGGTGTGAGTCGATGAAGTGGGAGCCGATGTGAATCACGTCCTTTTTGTCGCGTGTCTCAGTGATGTCCGCCTGCGTCATGATGGTGGCACCTTGCATGCGGCGTGCAGCACGAATGTAGAGGTAATACGGCCAATGTCCGTTGTCCGCCCACTCGTCTTTGCACAAGCCGTAACGGGCCATATCCTTGCGAACCGCCTCGGGAACGCGTGGGTCGGTCTTGAGGAACCACAGCAGGCCGTGGGTGTAGTCGCGGTATTTTTGATGGATCTTCTCACGCTCCTCAAAGCTCGCCTCCGCCCAGGCCGTCTGCTCGCCGGGCATGCTCATCGAAACAATCGCCGCCTGCTTGTTATTGCATTCCCGCTTGGCGCCCGGCAGGCCGTAAAGCGCGAGCACGTTGCCCACGGTTTTCAACGCACCCGACTCGAGGTTGCGCACCAGCAGTTCATACTGTTTGGAGTCGTAGTGGTCGGGTTTCTCGATCTCGACCGAGTTGTCCGGATCGGTGGTCAGGTTGAGCCGGATGTTGTAGCAGATCGGATGCGGGCTGGCAGAAAACTCCCTGGGTGGGGAACCCGGCATGATACCGGGCAAGAGTTTGCCGTCCTCATCATAAGGAGAAATTTTGATCGGTTTGTCGAGGTAACGCACCCCGCCGAGTGATTCGCCATAGGTATCACGCGCCTCGCGTCCCACGGTGTAGGAGACGCCGGCGGCGGCCATCAGGTCGCCCTCGTAGGTGGCATCGATGAATACCTTGGCGCGGTAGCTGGTGCCGCCGCGCACGGTTAGCTGCGTGATCCGCCCATCCGTCTTGGTTACCCCATCCAGAAGTTGCGCGAAGCGCACCGGCACTTTGGCCTCATGGAGCATTTCCAGAAAGACCTTCTCGGCGACGTGGGAATGCCAGGTGCGCAGATGGCGCTTGTCCGGATGCTTGAGTTCGGTCCACCCACGGGTTCGGAGGTGGGCCGCGAGCAGGAACCGCTCACTGAGTCCGCCGAAGGTGCGGGTGTCCATGTGCTCGGACTCATCGCGGTTGAGGCCGCTGGTGCTCAAGCCGCCGACGTGGCGGGTTTGTTCAAGCAGGACCACGGACGCGCCTTCTCTTGCCGCTGAAATGGCCGCTGTGATCCCGCCGGGCGTGCCGCCGTAAATGACGACGTCGTACGACTCCGCGCCGTGACTATGGATCGAAACAGCAGCCAGGAAGAGGGCCGCTATGATGGGATGATGAAAGTGTCTCATGGATGATCTGGCAAGTTGATGCCTACCCTGACGTGGGTCGACTGTTAGTCAATTCATTTTACCTTTCCGATCCGCATCGCCTCGACCAACTTCTTCCAGCTGCCTTCATTTTTGTTTTTGGCGATGTTCCGGTGTTCCTCGAACTACGGGATGTATGGTTTAGCCATCAACTCCTCGGTCACATTGATCACATAGCCCGTAAATTTACGCCACTGGCAGAAAATCCCGGAATAGCTCGAAACGGACGTCAAAAAATGAAACCCTAAACCCGAATAAGTGTAACCCATGTATTGACCCTAAAGTGTTACCTATGTTCTGACCCGCACCCCTCCTTCGACAGTCAGAATTCAACAATCATCACTCGTCAATCAGCCTCTCCGGCCCCGACGGGGCCACACTGCCGACTCATACTTGACCCCGGCGCTTACTCGGTCCACTCCGCCAGCGCCTTGTCGAGATCGGCCGATTTCTTGACCCGAAGGTTTTCGCCGACTTCGATGGTCGCGCGTTTGCCGGTGCCGCTTTGAAAGTGCACTTCGACCGGCGTGGAGCCGGGGTGCTCCTTGAGCACCTGGTGAATGTCCAGGAGGTCTTTTTTGCCATGACGCGCGACCCAGAGGTTGATCTGCAGGGCTCCGTTGCCCGAGGATTTGCGCACTTTCAGTTCCTTGATCTGAGATCCTGTCAGCCTGAGGGTCTCGGTCCGGTCGTCCACCTGCACATTCGCCTGGAGACGAATGACACTGCCGGACATCAACAGGCCGGCTTCGCGGGCCGGGCTGTAGCTTTCCGACCAGCACACGACCTCACAGCTACCGGTGAAGTCCTCCATGTGAAGCACGCCAAACGGCTTGCCCTTGCGGGTCACCTTGTGCTCGACGTGTCGAATCATGCCCGCAAAGGCGTACCGGGCCCGTTTGTCGCGGGTGTCGAGCTCATCCATCAGGCCGATTTTTTCAAAGCGGTCCGAGTCAATGACACCCCGGTACTTATCCAGGGGGTGGCCACTGGTGTAATAACCTAACAACTCTTTCTCATTGGTGAGCTTTTCATCCTTGGTCCATTCCTCGACATCCGTTGCCATCACTCCCTGGTCAGGATCGGGCGCCGATCCGGCGAAGTCCATGGTATCAAACAGTGACACCTGCCCCTGCGCCCGATCTCGCTGGGCGGAGCTCGAGGAGGCGACCACTTGCTCGACCCGGGCGAACATCCCGGAGCGTGACTCCCCGGTCCAATCGAGGGCTCCGGCCTTAATCAGGTTCTCCAGGATGCGCTTGTTCACACTGCGGGAGTCGAGCCGGTTGGAAAAGTCCTCCAGACTTTCAAACGGACCCTTGCCCTCGCGTTCGGCAATCGCCGTGGCCATGGCGCCCTCGCCGACGTTTTTAATCGCCGCCAGTCCGTAGCGGATCGCCATCCGCCCCGAGGGAGTTTTCTCAGGGGCAAAGCGGAGCTTGGATTGGTTGATATCAGGAGGCAGGACCTCGATATCCATACGATGGCACTCGGAGACAAAGATGCCTATCTTATCCGTGTTGTTCAGCTCGTTAGACAGCAGGCCCGCCATGAACTCAACCGGGTGATTGGCTTTGAGGTAGGCGGTCCAGTAGGAAATATGGCCGTAACAGGCGGAGTGGGATTTGTTAAACCCGTAGCCGGCGAAGCCGGCAATCTTATCGAAAATCTGGTTCGCGAGCTGGGCGTCGATGTCGTTGGTCTCCTTGGCGCCAGCGACGAAAATCTCACGCTGTTTCGCCATCTCCGAGGGCTTTTTCTTACCCATCGCACGGCGCAGAATATCCGCCCCGCCCAGAGTATAACCCGCCAGCAGCTTGGCCGCATTCTGCACCTGCTCCTGATAAATCATCACCCCGTAGGTGTCCCCACAGATCTCCTCTAACAAATCGTGCTCATACTTGACGGGCTTGATACCTTTTTTGACCTCGATCATCTGATCGATGTAATCCATCGCACCCGGCCGGTAGAGCGCGAGCAGATCAATGATGTCGTCGATCCGATCAATCCCGTATTTCCGGCACGTCTCCACCATGCCGCCGGATTCCAACTGGAATACGCCCATGGTTTCACCCCGGTTCAGAAGCGCCAGGGTGGGTTCGTCCTCGAGGGATATCGTGTTGATGTCGAAGTCCGGCAGGTGCACACGGATATAGTTCACGGCATCCTGGATGACGGTCATGTTTTTCAGACCCAGAAAGTCCATCTTGAGCAAGCCGAGCTCGGTGATGGCATTCATGTCACACTGGGTGACCACCTCGCCCTCGTTGCCCCGGGTCAGGGCGCAGTGCTCATCCAGGGCCCGGTCACCGATCACCACCCCGGCGGCGTGCACACCGGTGTTGCGTTTCAGACCTTCCAGCTTCAGGGCGTAGTCCCAGAGTTCCCGCCAGGTGCTGCTGTTTTCGATGATGTCACGCAGCTCCTGTTTCTCATCATATTCCGCCTTCAGTTTGATCCCGGGCTTGGTCTCGATCATTTTCGCCAGCATGTCGGCATCGCCATAGCTGATACCCATAACGCGGGAAACATCGCGGATCACACTCTTCGCCCCGAGGGTTCCGTAGGTGATGATGTGAGAAACGGACCGCTCGCCGTACTTCTGGCGGACATACTCGATCACCTCGGGCCGGCGGGTCTGGCAAAAGTCGATGTCGACATCCGGCGGGCTCACCCGCTCCGGGTTGAGAAAGCGCTCGAAAAGGAGGCCGAAACGCATCGGGCAGATGTCGGTGATGCCCATGGTGTAGGCGACCAGCGATCCCGCCGCCGACCCCCGTCCGGGCCCCACGGGGATATCCTGATCACGCGCCCATTGGATGAAGTCCGCGGTGATCAGGAAGTAGGAGGCAAAGCCGAGTTCGTTGATGGTTTTGATCTCATAATCGAGTCGGTCATCGAGGATTTTCTGCATCTCCCCGACCGATACCTCCTGCCCTTGTGCCAGCTTTTCGAGTTTGCCATCGGCGTAACGTTGCGCCAGGCCATCAAAGCAGACCTTGTGGAAATATTCCTCGCGGGGCGAACCGTCGGGCGAGTCGAACTGCGGGTATTTTTCCGAGCTGGTCGGATCCAGGACGAGTTCGACGTTACACTTCTCCGCAATCTCGAGCGTGTTGTCACATGCCCCGGGAAAATCGGCGAACTGGGCACGCATTTCCTCCGCGGTTTTAAAATAGTGGTCTTCCGGGTAGCGTTTCCTGTTTTCATCCAGCAACAAACGGCCTTGGCCGATACAGATCAGGACATCCTGTGCCTCGGCGTCCTCTTTGCCGAGAAAGTGCACGTCGTTGGTGGCGACCATCTTGACGCCGAGCTCCGCGGAGAATGCTTTCAGCTGGCTGTTGAGCTCCTGCTGGATTTCCAGGCTCTGGTCATTGAGCTCGAGGTAGAAGTCATCCTGTCCGAAAATATCACACAGACCACGGATCTCGTCGCGTGCAGCGTCCAGATCGTGTGCCTGAATCCACTCGTTGACGGCGCCATTGACACATCCGCTCAGGCAGATCAGACCCTCTGAAAACTTGGCGAGATGCTCGCGATCGATGCGTGGTTCACCGAGGTAGTCACCATCGAGGTGACCGACGGAAACCAGTTTGACAAGATTTTCCCAGCCTGTCTTATTTTTCGCCAGGAGGGTGAGGTGACTGGCGTTCTTGCGCCCCGGGGTCTCCTTTTTATCGTGCAGCGAGGCCGGCGCCAGATAGACCTCACAGCCGAGGATCGGCTTCACCCCGGCACCGCAGGCATTCTGATAGAATTCAACCGCGGCGTAGAGATTGCCGTGGTCGGTCATCGCCACCGCCGGCATACCAAGCTCGGCCGCGCGCGCGACCAGATGCTTGGTGCGCACCGTGGAATCCAACGTGGAGTACTCGGTGTGGACGTGCAGGTGGACAAAGGAGGGCGAGGAATCAGACGGATCAGGCATGGGTCCCCGCCACTCTAGGACGCCGGCGCCACTTGGCAATGCATGAGTGAAAAACGCGCATGTTTTTCACCTTTTTTACAAATCCTCCTCGTTCCGCTCCAGCGTGCACCAGTCGTTATCCCACACGCGCTGCATCTTCCCGGCGCGGGGAAATGTTGCGGGTCGACTCCTACAACCCCGCTCCGAAAATCTCCAGCGCAGGGGAGCTTCGATACTTACGACAAAAAGGACTCTCGCGAAAAACACGCCATGGGCATGGCAACATCAATCCATTTGGCTTTCCAGATATTTAATATCTTTGAATCTTCTCGGATTGACATCACCCCACCGGTCTCTATAATGCCGCATCGGGATAGGAGCTCGCGAAAAGCCCCGCCCAGCCCGCGAAAAGCGCCACCCCAAACCAGAAGGATCGATGCAAAGCCCAGATATGATCACCTTTCACTGCCCGAGCTGCAGCATGAAGCTCCAGGTTCCAGCCCAGATGGCTGGTGTGACCGGCCCATGCCCCGAATGCTCGGCCAGCATCACCGCGCCCTCTGCCGCTGCCAAGCCACAAGCCCCGCAGCAGCCCGCTCCGCCATCCAGGGCCGCCGCAACGGTGGCTCCCAACCCGCTTGCACCGAAGCAACCCACCGCTCGCACAAGCCCGCCCACCCATCCCGTTCCGCAACGCGCAGAGCCGGCTCCGATTGCCCGGAAGAGAGCAATGCCCCATAGCCAAGCCTCCAAGCCGCGAGCACGCTGGATCAGAGCGATTTTTCCCATCGCCTTTCTCGGGGTAGCCGCAGTGCTGGTTTTGGCGGTACTCCAAATGATCGGCATTTTCAATATCTGGGACTATCAGAACCAGCGGGACGAACTGATCACCCCCCCTGCCAACGTAAAGGGGGATGGCCTCACAGGCGCCTCAAGCATTGGTAGCCCAGACAGAGGCAACACGGTCACCGACCCGGCCAACCCAGGCAACGGTGCCACCCCCGGCAACCCGACCCCCGATAAGGACAACACGCCCCCACACACACCAGACGGCGAACCACCCCTCCCGGTCATCAAGGACAACTCGGCCACCGAAGGCGAATTCCCCGACCTCCACCTGCCACCTCCACCCACCCATCCTGTCGAGCCCACCAGCAGGCACACCCCATCGCCCCCCGCCCCCCGCCGAAACGAAAGCCCGCCCAAAGCGGGCTTTCTCGCCAACCAGGTGCTCAATAAATTTCTCGCCGCCAAAACACTCGACGAGCGAATGCCGTTCATGTCCGTGAGCACCCGCACTCCCCGGGAACTTTCCACCAGTTGCCTCGCTGGCCAACTCAAGCCGGTCAAATCAATCCTGATGGTGGAAATGGTGCCACGCGCTGAAGACGACATGACTCAATACCTGTATTACGTAAGCTTCCAAGACGAGGACGAGGACAGACAGAGACAACGCATCGTCATGCAAGTGAGCGAACGTCCCGGGACGCACCCACCGCGGGTGCACACGGATGCTTTTATCGAGCACTATGAAAAAAAATTCACCCACTACGCCGCCCACCCTAACAAGGATGTGACCACATTCCACTGCATCGCCGAAGCGCGCACCGCCGGACTCGCCAAAAACCTACCCGAGGGGTCAAAGGGCAGCGTTGTCCGCCTGGAGATCAAAAGCCACCCGGACCGCTCCGCAATATTCAATGCCTACCTCAACAAGAACTCGCCCCTGATGGACCAGATCGGCGCGCGCAAGCCATTCCCCTACACCGAGGCCAGGTTCTGCGTACTTTCCTTTCGCTGGAATACCGACGACAAAAAGCACCCCTACATCGAGCTCAACGACATTGTGTGCCAGGGGTGGGAACGCTGATGGCAGGACTTGGCCACCTGCCGGCGTTATACCGTTCTCCCAGTTAAATTGGCGGAATGGGAGATTTTAAAGTATGCTGCGAACCGGGTTAGTCAGCGAAGCTGAGAAGAGCATTGTCGGTCTGGATTCGGCCTGATATCTGCGTTTCTCCTCGGTCATGTAGCCCGTGGTATTACTTGGCCGCCTGCCGCCTGACACAAACAAAGGCCATCTGCCGCTGGTAACGCGGGATCGGTGAATCCGTGGTCAGCTTGATCATGCCAAAGGCCGGGGTCGAGACATCCTTGGGTGTCACCGCAAGCTCATACTCCCAGCCAGCGCGGATGGTTTTGATCGTGTAGGCAAAATTATTGTTCGTGCTGGCGTCATTCAAAATACGGATCGGCTGGTCATGGTTGACTTTCAGTTTAAACACCTTGGTCTCCATCGTCCCATTCTGCTCCCAGAATATCGTGAGAGGAGAAACCTCGAATAGCTTGGGGATGGTAATCGCCACGGTCAACACCGAGGACGGCGCATTCTCGGGATCATCCGTGGTCCATAACAGCACCGTTTTTTCCACCAGCCCGGAAAAGTTTTTCAACTCGAAATCGACCTTCATTTCGCCCTTTTCACCCGGCTTGTAGACCAGCTTCCCCCCCTTGACCTGGGCACTCAGGCACGAGCATGCGGAATCATAGCGGGCAATGGTAATGGTTCGCTCGGTTTTATTCTCAAAGGTATAGGGGACGGTGACTTTTTTCGCGTCGGGTGCCACGGTCACCGCCACCCGGTTTGCGGTGAAGCTAAGTGCGTCCCCCGCCACGACAGCGGGCATGGTTAACAGAATAAGTGAAAAGGCCAGTAACGTGCGCATTATTTCTTGGTGGTAATTTGAATCAGTTCAACAGCGATAATCAATGTGCCACCCCGCCACTTGGGACCAAGGATCAGCAAGGGCCGCCCCTTATGGAGAACCGGATCACTTTTCATCACCTTGCGGCGGTGCTGCCACAGCTCGAGATCAAGGCGCAACCCCTCGTCATAAGAACGACCGCGCGACTCAAAACTTAGAAGGATCTCCTCAGACGGCTTCAGGGGCGTCAACCAGTTCTCATAGCTGCGGAAAACCGACTGCGTATCCTCGCCCAGCTTGCGGTAATGCTTGAATCGCATCTGCCCTATCCTGCGCAACCGCACCATCGTCTCCTCATCAACCACAGCCGCTTTTTCACCCAGCTTGGCCACATCACCATCAGTGCCGATGTACAGCGTCGCCTTGAGACGACCGACCGACTCCTTCCCCTCATCCTTCGCCACGCCCTGGGCGTCGGCCGATCCGGCCGCCAATGCCAGATGCAGGCAAAAAATCATGAAAATACCGAGTGCTTGGGACATATCGAAATAGAGGCAGGGAAATTCAGAACGTGATTTCGGTGCTGACCATCACGGCACCGGATCGATCAATGGACGGCTCGCCCACCATATCAATCTCATCCGGAATATCATCAAGACCCTCCAGGACAATGATGGTGGCTTGCGCGTCCGCTGACCTAAACATATCCGCGCTGACATTGCCGTCCGGAGTGTAAACCGAACCCATCTGTGCCGCCACCGGCGTGACCACCTCCGGAGTTTCGCTCACCTGGGTCCCCATATAAAAACAAACCGCCATCGCAGCAGCTGCCATCGGCACGGCAAACCAGCGCCAGAATCCGTTTTGACGCCGCGGCGACGCTGCGGCCGGCGAATCCACATCATCGTCGATATGACGAAGGATATGCTGGTTGAAAAATTCCGGATACGGTGGCTCAATACTGCCTGGCATGTGCCGCTTGATGGTCGCACTCATCGCCTGAACCCTATCGCGCTCGGCAAGGAGTTCAGGATGAGCCTGCAGCCATGCCTCGACATGTTGCAACTCATCGCCTTCCAACTCGCCGTCCATCCAGAGGGTGAGCATCGTTTCATCAGGTTTCTTTTTCATGGTATGTTTCGTTGAAATGGAGTGGGGCTTACGGTTCGTTTCCGAGATAGGTTTGTAATTTCTTGCGGGCATAGTGAATACGGCTCATCACCGTTCCCATGGAATTCTGCGTGATCTCCGCGATCTCCTTGTAATCCATCCCCTGGACTTCCCGCAGGAGAATCACCTCGCGATGCTCTTCGGAAAGTCGGCCAATCGCATCCCTGATTTGACCGCGCAGCTCTTTCTGCTCCATCGCCTCATCAGGACGCTTATCCTGCCGGGGCGCCGTCGCCGCCCCGGATTCAATCAGGCTGGCATCAAATATCTCCTCGTTGAGCTCCCCCGCACTTTCCACCCGGCGCTTGCGCAGCCAGTCGTAGACAACATTGTGACTGATCCTGAACAGCCAGGTGGAAAAACGCGAACGCGCCTCAAACTTGGGCAGCGCCTTCCATGCCTTGATAAAGGCATCCTGGGACAGATCCCATGCATCGGCATCGTTTTTGACCATACTCTGTATCATAGCGTAGATTTTCCCGCGGTGCTTGGTAACCAGACGATCAAAGGCCCGCGTGTCACCCGATTGAGCCATGATAACCCACTCGGCGTCTTCCGCGGCACTCTGGACACGTGCGTCCAGAACCCCTTGATCCTTCTTTTTTCCGAAGGCTTCCGACCCGCCCCCCGAGCCCCCGCCGACAGCGGATTCAGGTGGAACAGGCCCTTTCAGCTGATTGGACGCCATATATCGAAAAATATTCATGCAAATAACAAGGATCGGGCAAGATGGGGCAGACCGGTAGAATGGCGGGGATATCCGCCCTTGGCAAGGCGGTGTTTTTCATCTTTGGCTCTGCAGGAAAAAATCGCGCCATCACACGCTTTTCCTTTCGCATTTCCCTGTGGCGGGTCTACGATGCCCCCCAGCGATGCAATGCGACTACTGCGATAACAAGGCCACCGTCTTTTTCACCCAGATTATTGACGGCAACAGCGAAAAATCATGCCTGTGTGAGGAATGTGCCAGCCAGCATGGCGTGATCGATCCCGACGGGTTCCTGCTCGGAAATGTCGACCCCGCCTCCGAGGCCGACCCGAAAAGCTCGAAAGAGACCGGAAAAGGATCCCCGATCGAGATCCCCATGGCCGGGGTAACGATCGAACTGCCCACCAACATCCCGCCAACGCCCAAAAACTCCGGTATCTGCCCTGGGTGCGGCTTCGCCTTTGATGACCTGAAAAAAACCGGACGCCTCGGATGCAGCCAGTGCTACCAGTTCTTCCGAAACGAAATCAGACACAACCTCGGCGGTATGCACAAAGGCACCAGCCACACAGGTCGCGTGCCCAAAGGTATGCTCGAGGCGTTCGAACAACGCCAACACCTCGAACAACTCCATCAGGAAATGGAGGAAGCCATCAACGCGGAAAATTACGAAAAAGCCGCCGCCCTGCGCGATCAAATAGGCCAGCTCACCGAGGTCGAACCCCGGGACAATCTCACCCTCGAACCCTGATCTCCCGCCCCTCCGAATCCACCATGATGCGATTTTCCACACTTCTCAAACACCCTGCCGACTGGATGACCGGCGCGGACGCCGATAGCGCGGTCGTTCTCACCAGCCGCATCCGACTCGCACGCAATGTCACCGACGCCCCCTTCCCCGGATGGGCACGTAAAGAGGAACGTATCGAGTTGCTCGACGACCTGCGCCAAAAAATCGAGCAGCTTCCCGAGATGAAGGACGCCTTCTCCCACCAACTCAGCGAACTGACGTCCGTACAAAAGCAGGTGCTTGTCGAACGCCACCTCATCAGCCGGGAACAGGCCGCCCGCAGCGAGGGCAGTGCCGCCATCGTCAACCGCAGCCAGACACTCAGCATCATGATCAACGAGGAGGATCATCTCCGACTGCAATCAATCCGCTCGGGTCTCCACCTCCGTGATGCCTACGATCTCATCACCCAGGTCGATTCCCAACTGGAAAAAACCCTCCCCTACGCCTTCGATCACGAACTCGGCTACCTCACCGCCTGCCCAACGAACGTCGGGACCGGCCTGCGTGCCTCCGCCATGCTCCACCTCCCCGGTCTGGTCATCAGCGACCACATCGGCCAAACCATCCAGGCCGTCGGCAAACTCGGCCTCGCCGTGCGCGGCATCTTCGGCGAAGGCACCGAGTCGCTCGGCCACC
>JARFRT010000250.1 GCA_029287105.1 Akkermansiaceae bacterium
ATTGAACATATTTTCATCCTTTCCATAGGATGATATGAATTTCTCCTTTGGAGAAGAATACCAGAAACACAAAGTAGAAAAACTCTATGAAAACTTAGTGGTAAAGTTCTCAGAACTACATATGGTTTCCAGCAGTATCACGATGTGTGAGCGCGTTCAGCCTATTTCGCCTTCGCCCCGCTCAAGGTTTTTTAAAGATCGCGATGTGGCGGTCGACGGATTTTTGGGGGGCGTCGGGGAGGATTCTGGAGTCGGCGTTGCGTTCGGAGCATACCAGCTGGGCGCCGAGGCCTTGGATGGCGTCGAGTGCGAGTTGGTGTTCGCGGTCGAAGTAGGAGGTGATGACCAGCATGCCGTCCCGGTTGAGGCGGTGCAGTGCCTGGTCGTAGATTTTCGACCAGGTGGTATCGCCATTCCAGAAATTCTGATGGCGCATGAAGGCGACGTCGAAGTTGTCGCTGAGCTCGCGGAGGTCGGAAAGTTTCGAGGCGTCCTGGACGAGGAAGTCGGCGGCGGCCTGGCCGTGCAGCTTTTTCCATCGCTCTTTGGCTTCGCTGATTTCCCGGTCCCGGATATCGAGTCCGGTGAGGTGGATCCCCTCCGGGCCATGGCCAAAGACGTCTGCCAGCACGGCAGTTTCGTCTGCTCTGCCGCAGGCGAGGTTGAGGAGTTGGACGGGCTTGCCTGCTGCGGTCGGTGCTGGATTACCCGATTTCTGCAACGTCTCGGCGAGGAACGCGCGGAGGCGTTTGAGATCGTTGCTGGTGTGGGGATTGGCGAATGAGGAACTCATCCCAGCGGGGTTTAGGGGTTTGGCGGCGGGATGACAACTGATAAAGTGGCTTGGGTTGCGGGCTTGGGTTGCGGGCTTGGGTTGCCGAGGGACAGGAGTGTCCCTCCTCCCTAGGGCCCGCGAAGCGGGGGGTAGGGAGCGTGGACAACGCACGAATTCATTCCTGCCCGACGGAGGAGGAGGGCTGCATACCAGCATAGCCGAGTGGGCGAGGCAGTCCCTGTCCACAGCGGAGGATAGGTGAAGTAGCCTGTCTTACTTGGTTTTTGGAGTTTCAAGCTTAGAGTTTTTGGCCCGGCTTTTGTCTCAATACGCTTGTTGTGTCGTCTCGGTGTGGCTAGTTTGGCTTGGGTTTTTTAATAGCCTATTTTTAATCTGAAAAATTTATGAAAAAAACGTCAAGTAAACGGGTAGCGTGGGTGGGTTTGATTGCGATGGTGGTTGCGACGCTGCCTGCGAGTATCCAGGGTGCGGCCGATGAATCAACGCGGCCGAATGTATTGCTGATCATGGCGGACGACCTCGGTTATGGTGACCTGTCGGGCTATGGTGGCAAGGATGTCAAAACACCTCACCTCGACGGATTGATGGCCGAGGGCATGCGCTTCAGTGAGTTTTACGCCAACTGCTGCGTCTGCTCGCCGACACGGGCGGCGTTGCTGAGTGGCAGGTATCCGGAGTTGGTCGGCATTCCCGGCGTTGTCCGGTCGTACCGGAGTGGCAACTTCGGTTTTCTGACTCCGGAGAGTATCATGTTACCCGGGTTGTTTCAAAAAGCCGGGTACCATACTACGCTGGTCGGCATGTGGCATCTTGGGCTAAGCGAGGCGAACCGTCCCAACCAACGTGGATTTGATGAGTTCCACGGGTTTCTGGGAGACATGATGGAGGACTACTGGACACACCGCAGGCATGGCAAAAACTACATGCGTAAGAATGAAGCGGAAATTGACCCGGCCGGGCACGCGACGGATTTGTTTACCCGGTGGGCGATTGAGTCGATCCGGCAGCGGGCGGGATCCGGAAAGCCATGGTTCCAATTCTTGTCCTACAACGCCCCCCACAGCCCGGTCCAACCGCCCAAGGACTGGCTGGCCAAGGTTGTGGCACGCGAGCCAGGGATCACCGACAAACGCGCCAAGCTGGTCGCCCTGGTCGAGCATATGGACGACGGCATCGGCAAGGTGCTCGAGGCATTGAAGCAGTCCGGGCAGTTCGACAATACGCTCGTTATTTTCACCTCGGACAATGGTGGCTCACTCCCGCATGGCGCCAGTAACGGTCCATTGCGCTCCGGCAAAACCCACATTTACGAAGGCGGCATCAAGGTGCCTACCTTCATCCGCTGGCCGGGGCATGTTGGCTCGGGAAAAAAGACCGACTTCCAGGCGCTGACCATGGATATTTTACCTACGGTCGCGGATATCTGCGCGGTTCCGATCAACCACGAGGTTGACGGTCGGTCGTTCAGGAAACTCTTGCTGAAAAACGACCAGCAGCCATTTGCCCGGCCGGTCTATCACATGTGGTTGCAGGACGGCACCAAGGAAGCCATGCGCCAAGGCGATTGGAAACTGGTGCGCGATCAAAAAGGGGCGGCATTCGAGTTGTATAACATCGCACAGGACCCTTATGAAAAAGTCGACCTGGCAAACAAGCACCCTGAAAAGCTGCAGGCCATGGCCCAATTACTGACCGCACACATGCAGCGGGCAAATCAGGTGCCGTGGAAAAAACCTGCACGTTGATTGACGCCATCACGACCCAAGCCGCCAGGGCCGGCTCGGGAAACCCCATCGGACAATCAAGCTGCAAGCTACGAAACGGCGCATGCTCAAACTGACCCCACCCATGAAAATCCGGCTTCTCACCTCCTGCCTGCTGTGCCTCCCTTGCGCCGTTGCCGCGGCACCGCAGCCCGGCGCCGCCAGCGCTGCTAAAACTTCCGGCACGAAGCCGAATGTCATCGTGATTTTCACCGACGACCACGGCTATGCGGACTTGTCGTGTGTGGGCACGGAAAAAGACGTCAAGACTCCTCACCTCGACCGCATGGCGGCCGAGGGTGTGCGCTTTACCGACGGCTACGTCACCGCGCCGCAATGCTGTCCGTCGCGCGCCGGGATCCTGACCGGGCGCGACCAGAACCGCTTCGGGCTGAATGCCAACAAGATGGGGCCGCTGCCGCTCAGCGAGCTGACTATTGCCGATCGCCTCGGCAAGGCCGGCTACGTCACCGGCATGGTGGGGAAATGGCATCTCGACCTGACCGACAACCAAAACAGAAAAAAGTACCACCCGCACGCCCGCGGGTTCCGGGAGACGTTTTACGGTCAGCTGACCCGTTACTCCGCGACCTACGACCTGAAGGGGAATCGCTTTCCAAAACTCCAATCGGTCCTGACCCAGGGTGACCGACTCGACCGGCAGTCGGACGCCGCCGTCCAGTTTATCGACCACCACCACAAAAAACCGTTTTTCCTCTATCTCGCTTACTTCGCGCCCCATGTGCCGCTGGCGTCATCGAAGAAATACCTCGACCGCTTTCCCGGTGAAATGCCTGAGCGGCGCCGCTACGCGCTGGCGATGATCTCGGCGGTCGACGACGGCGTCGGCCGGATTCTGGCCCGACTGAAACATCACGGCATCGACAGCAACACCCTGGTCATTTTCCTCAGCGACAATGGCGCGCCGATCAAGCTGACGATGGAGGACCTGAGTATGAAAATCAAAGGGGGTGCCTGGGACGGCTCGAAAAACACGCCGCTCAATGGCGAAAAAGGCATGCTTGCCGAGGGTGGCATCCGCGTCCCGTTTCTCGCCCGCTGGAAAGGCACCATCCCGGCCGGGCAGGTCAACCGCACCCCGGTCAGCTCGCTCGACATCGCCGCCACCGCCTGCGCCGCCGCCGGGATGAAACCGCAGGCCAAACTCGACGGGCTCGACCTGCTGCCGATGCTCGCCCAAGCAAAACCCCTGCCCGAACGCACACTCTACTGGCGGTTCTGGGGGCAGAGCGCCGCCCGCAAAGGTGACTGGAAATTCCTGAAAATGGGGAACCAGCAGTCGTTTTTGTTCAACCTGGCCAACGACCCGGGCGAGACCAAGAACCTCATTCAACAGCATCCGGAACTCGCCGCCCGACTGGAAAAAAGTGCCACCACCTGGGCCAGCGGCCTGAAACCCGCCGGACTGCCGGACACGCAAGGAAACATCCAGGAGTCATTTTTCTACCACCACTTTTTCAAGACCCCCCTGCCCCAAGGCGTCGATCCGAAGCGCAACCCGTTCCGCAATATCGGGAAGAGGAGGAAAAAATAACGCGCCCGGGTATCGTAAAAATGTGCAAGGATACTTAGGCTCTCATTCTACCATGATTTATCCATGACCCACAGAAAAATCAAATTTCCCCGCGCCCTCGCGACGGCGCTCGTCTCGGCGATTCTCCCCACGCTTTCGGCGGCCCGACCTAACATCGTCATCTTTCTGGCCGACGACCAGGGCTGGGGAGACATAAGCGGCAATGGCAACATCAGCCTGAGCACGCCGCACATCGATTCATTGGCCGATCAGGGCGCCACGATCCAGCACTTCTTCGTCTGTCCGGTCTGCGCCCCGACCCGTGCCGAGTTTCTTACCGGCCGTCACTCCGGCCGCACCGGCGTGCGTGGCGTCAGCCGGGGCCAAGAGCGGATCAATGCCGACGAACAAACAATCGCGGATGTCTTCCAAGCTGCCGGTTACGCCACCGGGATCTTTGGCAAGTGGCACAACGGCAGTCAGGCGCCCTATCACCCGAACTCGCGTGGGTTCGACGAGTTCTACGGGTTTACCTCCGGCCACTGGGGCCACTACTTCGGCCCCGAGCTCGAACACAATACGCGGATAGTCAAAGGCGACGGCTATGTCACCGACGATTTCACCAACAAGGCCATCCGGTTTATCGAAAAAAACAAAGCCGCACCCTTCCTCTGCTACATCCCTTACTGCACGCCCCACTCGCCCATGCAGGTTCCCGATGCGTTCTGGAATCGATTCAAGGACAAGGAAATCAAGCAACGGCACAAGCAGGGAGAAAACAAAGCTATAGCTCACAACCGGGCCGCCCTGGCCATGGTTGAGAATGTCGACTGGAATGTCGGCCGCGTGCTGAAACGGCTGGATGAGTTAAAGCTCACCGACAACACGATTGTGATCTACTTCTCCGACAACGGCCCGAATGGTCGGCGCTGGAATGGAGGCTTGCGCGGCATCAAGGGGTCGCTCGACGATGGCGGCACCCGCTCGGTGTTCAACATCCGCTGGCCGGGACGGATCAAAAATGGCCA
>JARFRT010000256.1 GCA_029287105.1 Akkermansiaceae bacterium
TATGTGATGGGCTACGGCTCCGAGGTGACGGTGGATATCGACGAGGACAGTCGGGTGGAGGTGCGCGACTACGGACGTGGCATTCCATTGGGTAAGCTGATGGACTGCGCTGCCAAGATCAACACGGGTGCCAAGTATGACAGCGAGGCGTTTAAAAAATCCGTCGGCCTCAACGGTGTCGGCATCAAGGCGGTCAACGCACTTTCCGGTTTTTTTGAAATCCAGGCGTGGCGTGATGGCCAGACCAAGGCGATCGAGTTCAGCAGGGGCGAGGTGATCGAGGAGATGAAGAAGCCGCGCAAGGACCCTGAACCGAACGGGACGCGCCTTGCCTATGACGTCGACCGCACGATTTTCCCACCGAAGACGCGTTACCGGGCCGGCTACGTTGAAAAAATGTGTCGCTACTACTCCTACCTGAACCCGGGCTTGGCGATTGTTTTCAACGGCAAGAAGTTCAAGTCCAAGGATGGGTTGTTAGATCTATTGAAGGAGGAGATGGATGGTGAGGCACTCTATGGGCCGATCCATCTGCGCGGCGCCGATATTGAGATTGCCTTCACCCACACCCCGGAAGGGAATGAGGAGTATTATTCCTTTGTCAATGGCCAGCACACGACGCAGGGCGGCACGCATCTGGCGGCATTCCGCGGTGCCATTGTGCAAGTGATCCGTGGCTTTTACAAAAAGCAGTATAACCCTGCCGACATCCGCAACGGGCTTGAGGCTGCCGTGCTTGTGAGGATTGAAGAACCTGTCTTTGAGAGCCAGACCAAGACCAAACTCGGGAGCATGACGGTGTCACCCGAGGGGGAGACGATCCAGACCTTTATTTCCAACTTCCTCAAAGAGCATCTGGACAACTACCTACACAAAAACCCGCAGGCGGCCGAGGCACTGCAAAAGCGTATTCTGTCGGCCGAGCGCGAGCGCAAGGAGCTCTCCGGTGTCAAAAAGATTGCCCGGGAGCGCGCACGTAAGGCGAAGGTGCACAACAAGAAGCTCCGCGATTGCCGTGCGCACTTTTCCAGCAAGCACAAGCGAGGCAAGGAATCCACCGTGTTTATTACCGAGGGCGACAGCGCCAGCGGTTCGATTACCAAGAGCCGGGACGTTGAGACCCAGGCGGTGTTTTCGCTGCGGGGCAAGCCGCTGAACTCTTTTGGGTTGAAGCGTAACGTGGTGTATGAAAACGAGGAGTTCAACCTGCTTCAGCACGCGCTTGATATCGAGGAGGATTTGGAAACGCTGCGTTACAACAAGGTGGTTATTTCAACCGATGCCGATGTCGACGGGATGCATATTCGTTTGCTGCTGCTGACCTTTTTCCTGCAGTTCTTCCCTGAGCTTGTGCGCGACGGGCATCTCTACATCCTTCAGACGCCCTTGTTCCGGGTGCGCAACAAGAAGGTGACCCGCTATTGCTACGACGAGGACGAGCGGGTGGCGGCGATGAATGAGCTTGGCAAGGCTGCCGAGATCACCCGGTTCAAGGGTCTGGGTGAAATTTCCCCTGACGAGTTCAAATTCATGATTGGCCCCGACATGCGACTCGATCCGGTGCGGATGGAGGAGGGGAAGGGCATCAAGGAGATGCTGGCCTTCTACATGGGCAAAAACACACCGCAGCGTCAGGAGTTCATCATCAAGAATCTCCGCGACGACGT
>JARFRT010000400.1 GCA_029287105.1 Akkermansiaceae bacterium
CCCATGAAACCACGCCGAATCCTTCGCTCCCTTCTTGTTGCCCTGCCCGTCTTGTCGTCCGCATTACCCGCTTGGTCGGCCCCGCAGCCCTCGGTCGAGGTCGTCCCCGACCTCACCCATACGATCGATTTTGATAGGAAAGGGGAGTATTACCTCGGCCCGACCGGTGCCAAGGGCTGGATCTACACCGCCCGGAATTTCATGACGACCAACGCCCGGCAGATCCTCATCACCCAAGTCGAACCCGGCTCGGCAGCCGATGGTCAACTCAAAGTGGGCGATGTGATTCTCGGTATTGGTGGAAAAGATGGCGGGCAACATTTCACCAGCGACGCCCGCCGGTCGTTCGGATCAGCCATCGACGAGGCCGAGCGGAGTGAAAATGGCGGTGTGCTGAAGCTCATCCGCTGGCGACCTGTCAAAGACGCAGCACCCCGTGAGGGGACAATCACCGATGTCGAACTGAAGCTCAAGGTGATGGGCAGCTACAGCGACACCGCGCCATGGGATTGCCCGAAGTCAAAACGCATCCTCGATGACGCGCTCAAGGTGATGGCCGAGCGCAAGGATTTTGGTAAATTCGGAGCCTCCGCGCTGGCACTGCTGGCGACGGGCGAGCCGAAATACATCAAAATCGTCCGCGACTATATTCATACCGTGAAATGGGCCAAGCCCGACA
The DNA here is from genome assembly GCA_029287105.1 of Akkermansiaceae bacterium. Taxonomy (GTDB): domain Bacteria; phylum Verrucomicrobiota; class Verrucomicrobiia; order Verrucomicrobiales; family Akkermansiaceae; genus Oceaniferula. The sequence continues at coordinate 680 of JARFRT010000400.1, forward strand.
TCCAACTCAGCGTCGAGAACGGGGGCATGGTCGCCTGGGCGTGCGGCTACCAAAACCTTCTGCTTACCGAGTATTTTCTAGCCACCGGGGACAAGTATGTGCTGCCGGCCATCCGCGAGTATTCCATCAAGACCGCGATGGGTCAGAGCCACAGCGGCACCTGGGGGCATGGCTTTGCCTGGACGAGTATCAACGACGGGAAGCTGCACGGTGCCCTACGCGGCTATGGCGCGCTCAATCAAGCCGGACTTCCCTGTTACCTCTCGCTGCTACTCGCTAAAAAATGCGGTATTGCGCACGCTGAAATCGATGCCGCCATCGCGCGCTCCAGCGGGTTTTTCGGGCAGTTTGTCAATAACGGCTCGATCGGATACGGGCTCCACCGGCCCAGCTTGGAAATCCACGCCAGTGGTAGGAACGGGATGTCAGGGAATGGCAAAAATGGCATCGCCGCCATCGCATTCCAAGTGGAGGGCAATAACCGGGGAAGGAAGTTTTTTTCCCAACTCACCGCCTCCCTGTACAACACCTGCGAGTACGGCCACTCGGGAAATTCCTACAGCTACTTCTGGGATCCGCTCGGCGCCAACTGCGGCGGGCCGGCACTGGCGACGGCCTTTCTCAAGGAATTGCGCTGGTACTACGCGCTGACCCGACAGGCCGATGGCAGCTTTGTCAACCAACCGCTCGGCGGCCACTATGGCGGCAAACTGCTCGACCCGACCGCAGCTCAAATTCTCATCGCCACCATGCCTCGAAAAGCCATTTATCTCACTGGTAAGGGACAGCAGAAAAGCGATTGGCTCAGCCCGGATGAAACCCGCGAGACGATTGATGCCGGCCAGTGGCGCCTCGCCAACACCGACGCCATGAGCGTCGACACCCTGATCTCCAAGCTCGATGACTGGTCGCCGATCGCCCGTGAATGGGCGGCCAAGGCACTGGCCCGGAAGCAGGGCGACTTTGTGGGTAAGCTTCTTCAGCAACTTCAATCGGACAAACCCGAGACCCGGGCCGGTGCTTGCGCCGCGCTCGGCCATCTCGGTGAGCGCGCTGCCGCCGCCGTGCCCGATCTCGCCAAGGCCCTCACCGACGAGGCTCCGATCGTTTGTATCTCCGCCGGCTACGCGCTGGCACGGATCGGCAAGCCCGCCGAACGTGCCTTACCCGACTTCCTGCGCGCCCTGATCGCATCCGATGAAACCGAGCCGATGCGGCCCAAGCAACAGGCGCTCGCCTACGCGTTCGGCCACGTGCGCGGTCGCACGGCACCGCTCTACTTCAATGGCATCCTCGCCCAGGTCGCCGAATCGAAAAACCCATTGGACGGGCTCGACCGGGAACTGCTTTACCCGGCGATCACCCAACTGCTTCAGGACCCGTCCGGCCGCACCCGTGGCTGCGGTGCTTATGCATTCCAATTCTTCAGCCGCGCTGACACCGCCGCGATGGCCCAACAAATCCACGACGCCATCCAAATCCCGGCGATGGGGTATAAGATGTTTGAGGACAACCCGCGCAAGTGCGGTCTGGATCTTCTGGCCCGCTTCCACATCAAGGAAGGCCTGCCACTTTGTTTCGAAACCTTCGGCTTCAAGCGCTGGGGTGCCTACGCCCGGTTCCCCGCCCGGTTCAAAACACTCCAGGCCTATGGCGGCAACGCCAAGCCCTTCCTGCCACAGCTTCTCGAAATGCGACAACTCTGGAAATCAGGTGAGCACCGCGACATGCTTGAGCAAACGATCAAGATCATCGAGCAGGATAAAAACCCGGCACCCCTCATCAGCCTCCACGATCTCGTCGATGAACGCTTGGCCAAAGACATCGCCCAGGCCAAAAACAACCGACAACGCATCGCACTCTGCCGCGAGTTGATGAAAAATCATCCGAATGACAGCTTCTACCAGGCCGCCTGTGTAAGGAAAATAAAGGCGATGAGCGGCGATTGAAGGCAAAGCATGCTTTTAAACCCTAAGTTCCAAACTCCAAAAACCAAGTAAGACAGGCTGCTTGACCTATCCTCCGCTGTGGACAGGAGTGTCCACTCTCCCTATCCTCCCGCTTCGCGGGCCCTAGGGAGGAGGGACACTCCTGTCCCTCGGCAACCCAAGCCCGCAACCCAAGCCCCCAACCCAAGCCCCCAACCCAAGCCCTCCCGTGATTTTCGTGTTTTCCGTGGTTCCAAAATGAAGTATCAACCCAAGTCTCCCTTTCGCGCATTTCGTTTTCTTTCGCGGGTAAAAACAAAATAATCAACCATGTCCAACATCAAAACAACCTCCGCCGCCATCGCCCTCCTGGCGGTGTGTCTCACCCACACCACCGCCGCGCCGGACAACCTCGTGCTCTGGTATGACAAACCCGCCACCGACTGGCAGCAGCAGGCGCTACCGCTCGGCAATGGCAGCCTCGGTTGCATGGTTTTCGGTGGTGTGGAAAACGAACATATCCAGTTCAACCACGACACCCTCTGGGTCGGCAGCGAGGAGGATACCGGTTCCTATCATGCCTTTGGCGACGTCCACGTCAAATTCGACCACGCCGACGCCAAGGACTACCGGCGGGAACTGGACCTCAGCAGTGCCGTGCACACAATCACGTATGCAAGCAAGGGCACGAATTTCAAAAGGGAATACTTCTCCAGCAATCCCGACCAGGTGATGGTGTGTCGGTTCACCGCCGATCAAAAAAACGCCCAGTCCGGCACCATCACCCTGACCGACGCCCATGGCGCGCCGGTGGTGGCCCAAAACCACACCCGGCTGAGTGCCACGGGTGATACCCGCAAACACCAGCACTACTGGCACGCCAAAGCACTCTGGCCGGACCCGGTCATTCTCAACTTCGAGTCACAGTTGCTCGTCCTCAACGACGGCGGCAGCGTGCGGGCCGAGGGTGACACGATCTCGTTCAAGGACTGCAGCAGTGTCACGATCCTGGTGGCGGCCGGCACGGACTACCTGAACCAACGCGCCAAGGGGTGGACCGGCGCGCATCCCCACAAACGGATTACCGCCAATCTGGACGCAGTCGCCAAGAAGTCACCTGACGCCCTTCGCCGCGCTCACATCGACGACTACCAGTCGCTGTTCAATCGCCTCGACCTCGACATTGGCACAACCCCCGCCGGGAAGCTGAAACTTCCCACCGACGCCCGCATGCGAGCCTACCGGGGAAAAGGTGCCGGGCCCGGTGAGAAGGTGGTCTATGAGGCGGCGGCGGCTGGCGCTACGGGCGAACCGGACCCCGACCTTGAGGAACTCATGTTTCAGTACGCACGCTATCTCATGATCAGCTGCTCGCGGCCGGGCTGCATGCCATCCAACCTCCAGGGACTCTGGAACAACAGCAACAAGCCGCCATGGCGCTGCGACTACCACTCGGACGTGAATACCCAGATGAACTACTGGTTCGTCGACCAGGCGAACCTCTCCGATTGCCTCACCCCGCTTTCCGAATGGCTGTTCTCGATCCGGGATGTGCGCAGGGAGCAGACCTTGGCTCATTTCAAGAAGCGCGGGTTTGCCATGCGCGCGGAGAATGGCGTCTTTGGGGGTAGCACCCATCGGTGGTCGGTCGGCGACGCGTCCTGGCTGGCTAACAACCTCTGGGACCACTACGCCTACACGCTCGATAAGGATTATCTGAAAACCCGCGCCTATCCGATCATGAAGGACCTCTTTATGTTCTGGGAAGATCACCTCAAGGAAATCCCTGCACCCGACGGCAACGGAACCGTGCTGGTGGCACCCGACGGCTGGTCGCCGGAGCACGGGCCGAAAAAAGAGGACGGCGTGAGCTTCGACCAACAACTCGCCTGGGACCTGCTCAGCAACTTTGCCAAAGCAGCGGAAATTCTGGGCGTCGATGCATAGGAGCGCAACTAAGCCATCCACATGCGCGATCATCTGCTTGGGCCAAAAATTGGCAAATGGGGGCAGATCCAGGAATGGATGGTCGACCGCGATGACCCGAACAACAAACACCGCCACCTGTCTCACCTGATTGCGGTCCACCCCGGTCGACAGATATCCCCCCTGACCACCCCCAAGCTGGCCGAAGCCGCCAAGATCTCGATGAATGCCCGTGGCGACGGCGCGACCGGCTGGAGCAAGGCGTGGAAAATCAACATGTGGACGCGGCTGCACGACGGCAACCGCGCCCACAAACTGCTCAGGGAGATGCTCAGCGGCAACGTCTACGACAACCTCTTCGACGCCCACCCGCCCTTCCAGATCGACGGCAACTTTGGCTACGCGTCCGGCGTCTGCGAGATGCTCATCCAGTCGCACATGGGCGAGATCCACCTGCTGCCGGCCTTACCTGATGCCTGGTCCGATGGACAGATCACGGGCGTCAGGGCCAGGGGCGCATTCGAGGTTGATATGAAATGGAAAAAAGGCATGCTCACGGAAGCCGTCATTCGCTCCGCCAGCGGATCCGATTGTATCCTTCGATCAGGAACGCCGGTCACGATCAATCACAATGGAACAAGGGTGGAGGTGAAAGAGCTTGGGAAAGGTGTCGTATCCTTTCCCACAGAGCCAGGCAAACAATACCAAGTCGTGCCTCATTGAAGATCAGACCGTCTCCCATTGCCCGGAAACGCCCCCTGATGAACCCAATCAGGACACCTGCCCCGCCATCGCCATGGAAACGCTTTGTCAGGAAGCACCAAACCATTTAAACAACAAAACCAGCCATCATGAACACCATCCAGAACGCCACCACCCGTCGCGACTTCCTCGCCAAAACAGGTCTTGCCGCCGCCGCTCTCTCCATGCCCCACGCTGTCCAAGGACAGGACGCGGCAGGGTCCAAACTCCGCATCGGGATCATTGGTTGCGGCGGCCGGTCTAACAACGTCGGGGAGATGGCCCTCAAGGACGGCCGTTTCGAGATCGTGGCACTCGCGGATTACTTCCAGGACGCGGTGGACAAGCAGGGCGAAAAATTCAAGGTGCCCGCCAACCGGCGTTATACCGGGCTCCACTGTTTTAAGAAAATGATCGACGCCGGCGAGATCGATATTGTTGCCGTGCTCTCGCCACCCTACTTCCACCCGGAGCAGGTGGAAGCCGCGGTCGAGGCCGGTCTGCATGTGTGGCTGGCCAAACCAATCGCGGTAGACGCCCCGGGCGTGGCCCGCATCGAGGCCGCCGCCCGCAAGGCGACCGCCAACAAGAGATGTTTTCTCGTCGACTTCCAGACCCGCGCGCTCGGCCACTACAACGAGGCCGCCCGGCGCGTCGCCGCAGGGGACCTCGGAAAACTCGGCTACGGCGAGATCGAGGGGACGTGCCTCGCATTTGCCCTCCGCACCCCGCACGGCGGCACCGAATCCAAATTAAAAAATTGGCTCCAGTGGCGTGATCTTTGCGGTGAGGCAATCATCGAATTCAGCATCCATGCCATCGACCTCGCCAGCCTCATGATCGGTCGCAACCCGATTTCAGCCACCGGCTTCTGCGGGCGCAAGCTCGTCGACGAAATGCCCGAACCCACCCCAGGCGATGTCCGGGACCACTGGGTGGCCACCTACGATTACGGCGACGGAGTGAAGGTCGGTTTCCGTTGTAAACGCTTCGATGGTCACGGGTCGTTGAACCATGGCGGGATCTACGTGAACCTCCACGGTTCCCACGGCAGCCTCAATGCCGACTACAAAGGCCAGGTCCTGATCCGGGGTGAGAAATCCTTTAACGGTGACCGGTTCATGAATGAGAAAATCCGCGGGATCTACAACATCGGCATCACCAATAACTGGAAGACATTCCACGACAACATCACCAAGGGAAACTTTGCCCAGGAAACTGTAGCCCCGAGCGCGCAAAGCCACTACCTCGCCCTGATCGCCCGCGAGGCCTGCTATCAACAGGGGGAAACCGTTAACTGGGAACAGATCGTCAACGAAAAGACACAGCTCAAATTCGACACGACCGGACTGAAGTCCTAATAGTTAAGAAGGTTACCACAAGGGGCAATAACAGGCCGGGGTACGTGATCCTAGCCGATCATCAATCAGTTATTTAGAATTTGCTCCATGAAACGCTCCCTTTTTGCTTTTTTTGCCGTTGGCATTTTTCTTCCCGCTCTTTTTGCTCTTCTCGGGCCGGTGGCAGCGGAAGTGAACGCTGCGTGGGTTGACCGCTACAACATAAGATGGGACACGCAGAGCAAAAATTCGGCGGATTCGATGCCTTGTGTCGGTGGTGACATGGGGCTGAATGTCTGGGTTGAGAACGATGAGCTGTTTTTTTATGTCGGACGCGAAGGCTGTCGGGATGAAAACGGCTCCCTATTGAAAATGGGGCGAGTGCGGGTTTCTATCAGCCCTTCGCCCTTTGCCAAGGGGACGAAGTTCAGCCAGGAGTTGAAACTGCGGCAAGGATGGGTCGAAATCCGCGCAGAGAGACCGGAGAAGGAGAAAAATTCCGCGACGATCCGGATCTGGGTGGAGGTCGATCGCCCGATTGTGCATGCCGAGATCGAAACGTCGGAGCCATCCGCCGTCCGGGCGACATACGAAAGCTGGCGGACCGAGCCGATTGAGCTGAGTAACACGCGCAAGAACCTGCACAGGGGGCAGTGCATGATCAATTTTGACAACCATCCCGACCCGGTTTTTGTCCAACCCGATGCGTTCAGAGCAGGCGATTCGCGTATCCGGTTTTGGCACCAGATGCGGGAGGAAAAAAACGTGTTTCATCATCTGGTAAAGACGCAGCAGCTTGAGCCGATCAAGAAACAGCTGATCGACCCATGCCGGAACCTGGTTTTTGGCGGTGAGATGCTCGCCCGAAGCCGCACCGCCACCGGGTTGAAATCATTTGTCGCCGACGGGAAAACGGTGGGCACCTATGCGCTCACTCCCTTTAAAGGCTGGCGTTATCGGTCGGCAGAAAAAGCAAACCATCACCAGATCGAGCTCGTTACCCTCATTGACCAAAGCGAATCGCTTGACCAGTGGCACAGCACTCTGGACATGAAAGTCGCGGCGCTTGCAAAGGCGGACCTGGCGGAGTCAAAAATGACGGCGGAGAAATGGTGGAATGATTTCTGGACGCGGAGCTATCTGGTGATCAACCCCGGGAAAGATGCCTCGGATACCGGCTGGCGGCTGGCCCGCAATTATAATGTGTTCCGCTACATGCTCGCGTCCGGTCGCAACGGGCGGGAGCCGATCATGTTTAATGGCGGTGTGCTGACATTCGACCCGATCTTTGCCAAGTCTCGGCAGAAAGGCACCGGCTACACACCCGACCACCGACAATGGGGCGCCGCCCTCACCGCGCAAAACCAACGCTGCATGTACTGGCCGATGCTGAAATCGGGCGATTTTGACCTCATGATCCCGAGCTTCAATTTCTACCGTGACGGACTGAATAATGCGCGCCAGAGGGTCAGGCATTATTGGAATCATGACGGCTGTGCCTTCACCGAACAAACAACGATCCAAGCCCTGCCCGGTGCCATGGTCTATGGCTATCAGGGAGAACAATACAAAGGAAAAACCTGGCGCTACCGACCCGATACCGTCGAGCCCGGCGTGCAGGTCAACGGCGCCGTGAACCACCTCTACGAGTCGCAACTGGAGTGGTCGTGGATGATTCTCCAATACCACCAATTCACCGGAGCAGACATCTCGCAATACATGCCACTCATCGAGCAGTCGGTTATTTTTTACGACGAGCATTACCAGATGCGGGAAAAACAACGCACTGGCAAACCGTTTGCCGTCGATGGCAAACTTCACATCCAACCGTCGAATACCTTGGAAGGCCATCCCAAAGGCGCCAACCCGACCAGTGTCATCGCCGGGCTACGTCAGATACTAACCACGCTCACTAAACTTCCCGAAAACGACACCTCGCCGAAAAAGAAAAAGCGATGGGAGGGAATGCTCGCTCGCCTGCCGGAGATGCCGACCGCTGTCGTTGATGGCCACACCGTGCTGCGCCCGACCGCGAACCACGCCAGCTTCAGCTGGCATATGCCGTCGATGTATCCGCTGTATCCCTACCAGATGTTCCAACTCGGCAAGCCCGGTGTGGAACTGATGCGCGAGACCTTTCTCCACGGGATCAAGGAGAACGCCCGCCAGGATTACCGCGCATGGAACCAAGGTGTGGTCCACTATGCCCATCTGGGAATGGCCGATGATGCGCGTCAACTGATCATCAAAAAACTCGACGACGGACCGTATCGCTTTCCCGCGTTCTGGCCACCGCTGATCGACTGGGCGCCGGACCACAACTGGGGTGGCATGGGGATGATCGGGCTGCAGGAAATGCTCATGCAAACCTATGATGACCGGATTCTCCTCCTGCCCGCCTGGCCGAAAGACTGGGAGGTCAAGTTCCGCCTTCATGCACCGAAACAGACCACCGTCGAGGTGAAGGTGGTCAATGGACAGGTGCAAAAACTCAAGGTCACACCTGCGAAACGGAGTAAAGATGTCGAGATCCATAAGTCGGGGTAATGAGCGCGTATCCGTGCCGATCCATCAGTCAAGTAACAATGGGTTGGGCCGCCCGGATTCAACAGAGGAGGGTGGTCGTTCCGATCGCTATCAGCCCAAGCCTACAACCCTAATTCTTCCATTATTTCCGTGTATCCAGTGGTTTCTAAATGAATAATCAAACCAAGCCTAGCCGAACAATACCATCATGAAAAACATCTTCAATGCCATCGCTGTAATAGTCACCCTGATGCTATCCTCCATGGTTGTCGCCGGGGATCCGCTTGAATCGGGATTTGCCAACCCGCCGGTCCAGTCCGGCGCCTACACGTGGTGGCATTGGATGAATGGCAATGTCACCCGCGACGGGATCACGGCTGATCTCGAGGCGATGGCCGAGGCGGGCATCGGTGGCGCCTTGATCTTCAATCTGGCAGGGCCTGCCCATCACTGCGACACCCCGCTTGGGCCGGTCGATTACTTCAGCCCGGCATGGTTCGACAGCGTGAAGTTTGCCGCCAGCGAAGCACAGCGGCTCGGGCTGGAACTCGGGATGCAAAATTGCGCCGGCTGGGCGACCACCGGCGGCCCGTGGGTCACCCCGGAGCTTGCGATGCAAAAGCTGGTATCCTCCGAGCTGATTGTGGACGGGGGCCAGACGGTGAAGGGAAATCTGCCGCAGCCGGAGGTCACGCTCGACTATTACCGTGACATTGCCGTTTTTGCCATCCCGGCAGCGGTGGATTCCGAGTTCCGCGTCAGCAAGTGGCAGTCGAAGGCTGGCCAACGCGGCGGCCGAGGTGGTCGCCAGCCGGAACTGACCGCACGGCGCGCAAATGCCGCCGTCCCTTTGAAATCCATCATCGACATCAGCCGGCACCTCAGCGCCGACGGCACGCTGAACTGGGACGCGCCTGCGGGGAAATGGAAGATTGTCCGGCTCGGGCACACCCCGACAGGGGCGACCAACAAACCCGCACCGAAACTCGGTACCGGCCTGGAAATTGACAAACTCAGACGCGACAGCCTGGACCTCCATTGGGAAAAGGGAATCCAGCCCGTGCTCGACCACCTCGGCCCGCTGGCGGGTAAGGTTATGAAGCAGATTCTGGTCGATAGCTACGAAGCCGGCCTGCACCACTGGACGCCTAACATGCGTGACGAGTTTAAAAAACGCCGAGGCTATGACCCGACCCCTTACCTGCTGGCACTCACCGGCCGGTCGATAGAAAACGCGGCCACCACCGAGCGGTTTTACTGGGACTTCCGCCGCACGATCTCCGATCTTTTTGCCGACAACTACTACGGGTATTTTGCCGACCTCTGCCATGCGCGGGGACTGGAATTTTTATGCGAGCCCTATACCTCGTGTTTTGAAGGTCTCGCCGTGGCTGCCAAAACCGACATCCCAACCGGCGAGTTTTGGTGCAACGGCAGTTATTCCTTTTCCCTGAGGACGGCGGCTTCGAT
>JARFRT010000340.1 GCA_029287105.1 Akkermansiaceae bacterium
GCTTTCGTGATTTTCCAGCACAGGTCGTCGGCCTCTTGAATGCTTGTAGCCTCGGATGCCATGAGTCGGGTGAGGGCCTGGGTGAGGATGTTCAGTCGCTCGCTTTCCTCGGGTTTCAGCCCCTGGTCTTCTTCGCCGGACAGGCGCCTGTCAGTGCGCTCCTTGAGCGGGTCGATCCTCGCCTGGATTTTGCGGCGGCGCTTTTCAAACGGGTTTTCAGTGGCCTGGCTGACCATCATGCCTTCATAGGCATAGCGCAGCGGCATGAACCGGGCGGGGAAGGGCTCGGCACCGGCCGCCCGGCCTTCGGCGGCCCCCTGGAACATACCCCGGTTCATTTCATCAAAGGATACGAGTGCTCCCGCCAGCAGGATCTGAGGCACCAGCAGCAGCGGGACGGCGCTCAGTGCGGCGCGCTCGGTGGTGACCAACGAGGAGACCACCAGTGCCATGGCCGTCCCGCAAAGTGCGGTCACCGTCATCCATCCCCAGTGGATGAAAAACATCCCGTGAATATCTAACATGCTGTGGCCAAGCCACGTGTAGATGCCGCATTGGAAGATGGCGAGGATGGCCAGGGCAAGGAATTTTGCCGCAACGTAGAGCAGGGTGCCTGAGCGGCAGTTTCTCTCCCGCCTCAGGACAGGCGAGTCACGTAAAATCTCCGTGGCACTGTTGGTGAGGCCAAGAAACATGCCGATGGTGGCGGTGAGAAACAGGTAGACAGGGAGGTGGAGACCACTGTGGAACGAGTAAGGCCCGTCCGGAGAGGCCCGGAGGGTGGTGCCGATGAGTAATGCCAGCAAGGGAGCTTCTAACAACATGCTGTAGATGGTGCCCCGGTTCCTGAATTTTGAAATCAGGGAACGGTAGAAGTGGGTCCGGAACAAGCGGATCCACTCGATCCCGCGCTGTCTTCGGGTGCGTGTTGGGACCGCCATGTGGTCATCGTCCGACGGCAGTTCGGAGAACTGGGGGCGCTCCGACGAGTCACCACGGGCGACTTCGTCCACCAGTTGACTGCCCTCGAAGCGTTCCTGCCAGAAGGTTGAAGGGAATCGGCGTGCGCCACCGTTTTCCCTGCCGGCAAGTTCGTGCAGCGGGGTTTCCAACACATCAAAGACGAAGTCGGCTGCGGCATGCTGTGATTGCTGGTTTTTTAAGCGCTTGGTGGGGAGGATGTTGAGTTCCTTGCAGGCCTCGCGGAAATACTGTCCCATGGCCGTGGGCGTGCCGAAGAAGGCGGCACGTCCACCTTGGTCGAGCATGAGGACCTTGTCGAACAGGCGCAGCACCCGGGCGCCGGGCCGATGCAGCGAAGCGATCACGATGTTGTCGCGCGACAGTGCGTGCAGTGTTTCGGCAACATGCTCGGAATCCTTGGACGACAGCCCCGAGATAGGTTCGTCGAAGAGGAAGATTTCTGCCGCGCTGCCGAGGTCCAGGCCGAGGTTGAGCCGGCCCCGCTCGCCGCCACTGAGGGTTTTTTCCCCGGCCGATCCGACGCGCCGTCTCGCCAGTTGTTGGAGGTCGAGTTCGGCGAGGATCGAGTCGACACGTTTGGCGTGTTCGAGTGATGAGAGGTGGGGGCGGCGCACGGTGGAGGCGTGGGCGAGGTGCTGGCGGACCGTCAGCTGGGGGTTGAGTGCCTCCTCCTGGGGCATGCAGGCGATGAAGGGGGCCAGGCGGGTGCGATGGTCGTAGAGGGAGACGCCATTGAGGCGGATGTGGCCACGGGTCGGCTTCAGGTGTCCGGCGAGCGCGGAGAGCAGGGTGCTTTTGCCACTGCCGCTGGGGCCCATGATACAGAGCATCTCGCCACGCTTGACACGGAACGCCACGTTATCGAGCACCACTTTGTCGGACCCGAACCGGTGGTTCAGGTTTTCCACGCTCAGTTCGCGAATCACCGCGCGCTCTTCGTCGAGCAAGCCCTCGCTGAAACGACAGCGCACCGCTTGGTTGGCGCTGAGGCGGATCAGTGAGCCGTCGACGAGTTTGCATTCCGTGCGTATGGGTTGGCCGTTGACCATGACCATGCGCTCCGCGCTGATCACCGTGACATGGCCCTCGGCCGTCTGCGCGTTGTACTTGATCTGCAGAACGGCCCTGCGTGCGAGGCCGGGCGTCAGCAGGACGTCGCCTCGTTTCAGCGCCGAAGGGTCGTTGGAAACGAGGCATTCCTGACGGCCGGCATTCATTTTGAAGCGGCCCCCGGTTTCCATCGCTTGTTTGCGCAATGATTCCAGATGGGCTTCGGCACCACTTTCCAGGATCAGTTTGTCCTGGACCGGGAGTTCGTAAAGGGTGCCGGGGGTAAGGGGCTCGCCGGAGGTGAGGCGTATGCCTGTTTCCGCCAGGGCCTCGACATGCACGTTGAGGCCGAAATCAAGGCGCACGGTGCTCTGGCGCGATCTGACCCGCTCGGCGGTGAGCCGGGACCCGCTTTCGTTGAGATAGAGCGACTGCCGGTGACCGGTGCGTGCGGAGTTGAGAAAGAAGGCAATGTCTTCGGCCGCCAGTGTCCAGTCGGGAAGTCCGATGCTCTGGTGTTTGCGCAGCCGGAGGCATTGTCCGGTATGCAGTGAGCTGCCGCTGATCCAGAGCGGCTCCTTACCCGCGTTGCGGATCACGATAAGATCCTTCGACCGGTAGGCGCAAAAGGCAAAACCCGCGCTGGTGGGCGGCATCAGGACATCGGCGCTGGCATCGCAGGAGAATACGACCTTTTCAAAAGGGAGGGGGGTGGATGGGGGGGTGCCGTTCATCTCCCCGAGGATGGCGTTGCCGACTTCCTCGGCACCGAGGCTGTGCATCACTTTGGAAAAGGCACTCTTTCCGCGGAAGGCGGAGTTGGATGCCACCACCAGCAGGTAGAGCTGCAGTCCGAGCGAGACGCGTTCGTCGGCGTCGAGTTGGCCACGCAGGGCGGCAGCGACGACCTGCGGCGGCTGGGGTGAGGCGAGTGCCCGGTGGAGTCGTCTTGCCAGCCAGCCGTGGTCGGCTTCGGGGAAGGCGTGGCGGAGCAAATCGAGGGCGACCTCGGCCTCGGCGCGGTCGACGCGGTTGTCGAGTGAGACGAACGACGCGAAGACGTCCACGAGTCCGCCGGCGTGTTTCATGCCGCCCGGGGCTGCGGGTGCCAGGTATCTCAGGACGGGGACACGCTCGAGCCAGCCGTTAAGGCGGTGCTTGCGGGAGGGCTGGTCATCGGGTGCGGCCACGCGCTCATGTTACTGGCAAAAAGTCATAGCGCAAGCATGGTCGGGAGAGATTGCCGGGCCGCTCGGGCCGCTGGTTTCCTCGATTTTCTAGGAAATTAAGCATTTTCTTTTTCCAATCCCGCGCTAGTTTCTCCCGCGCCCCACGGCTGAGCGACTCTTTACCGATTACCACACCGTCGGAAATCACCCCTGCCGTCCCCCCGACCCCTTCATTTTCAAGTAAAACAGACCCCCGAGTAGAATAGACCCATGTCCAATCAATCACCACCTGAACCCCCACCATCTCCCAAAGGCAAAGGCCCGTCCTCATCCCCATCCGGCGGGGGTGGCGTCAACTGGCGCGTCCTCATCCTGATGAGTATTGCGCTCGGCATCCTTTTCATGGCGTGGCAGTCCAGCGGATTTGGCAAACCCAAGCGGCTGACGTACACGGAGTTCCGTGATTATGTGGATTCGGGGAAAATCATCTCCAACCAGGACCTTCCGGCAAGGGGTAAGGGCTTCCCTGATGAGCGTTTCAAGCTCAAGAAATCGGGTGACTCCGCCGCTGTGCCGAAGATTTCCGGGTTTTACT
>JARFRT010000428.1 GCA_029287105.1 Akkermansiaceae bacterium
CCGCGTCCGTGCCGGCCTTGATCTGAGCCGCAGATGGCGCGGTGGCGCCGTTGGCCACGACCACGTAGTAAGCCGTGCCGGGCTCGCCGACGATGCTGGCGCGAACGGTGAAGCCTTCTTCCGTCGCCGTGTCCACCAGCGGGTAGGTCGCTGTCCAAGTGGGTACGGTGGTATCGGGTGTCCAATCCACCAATACGGGGCTGTCCTGAATGTTGGACAATAAGTCTTCTGCGACGAAATAGACATCGAAGGAGATGCCGGGGCTATAGCTCAGACCAGTGACCACCTCAGCGCCTTCAGTGTCGGCGACCAAGTCAATGATGCTGCCGCTTGCCAAGGCAGTTGCGCCGCCGTTGCCGGTGCCGGCTTGAACTTCAGCCGAAGTCGGCGGCGTGGCGCCGTCAGCCAGAACCACATAGTAGGCGGTACCGGCTTCGTCAATCTGGGCGCGGGCGGTGAAGCCGTCTGCTGTTTGAGTGTCGGCTTTCGGATAATCGAGAGCCCAAACCGGATCAGTGGAGTCCGGCGTCAGCGTGGTGACGTTCACCAGCACGGGAGCTGCCTGCACATTCGGGGTGCCTTCATCATCCTGAGCCACGACATAGACGTCGTAGGCCGTGCTATCGCTCAGACCAGTGACCCCGTCGGTGCCCTCGATGTTGGCGGTCAGGGCGAAGTTGCCGTTTGTTACGGCCACATCGCTGGCATCCGTACCGGCGATGACTTGTGCCGAGGTGGGGGCAGCGGCTCCGTCAGCCAGCACAACGTAATAGGCGGTGCCGGCTTCATTGATGGTGCCCCTGACAGTGAAGCCATCCAAGGTCTCGGTGTCTACTGCGGGCCCTGAGGTCCAAGCCGGTGCCGTAGTGTCTGCGCCCGGCTCCACCAAGACCAAACCTGAGAAACGGGCATTGTTCCGGCTGTTGTTACTGACCCTGTAAGTCCAGGTAATGGTGTCGTAAGCCGCCGCGTCAGTAAAATCCACTCTGAGCATGTGTTGCGTATTGCTGCCATTGCTTGCAGCCTTGCCCGCCTCAAGTAGGGTGACGGGTGTTTGTCCTGTTCCCGACAAGGTCAAATCGACATAGCCGGTCGTACTGTTTTCCGCATAGAAAAAGTAAATATAGCCGGAACTCATCCCGGAGATGTCAATCGTGCCAGTCAGGTTGAGTGGACGAAATTGAATATTGTTAGCGTCCGGGTTATCCAGAGCCACATTCGGCGCAGTTGTATCCCATAGATAGGTATAGCTGCCACCAAAGCCGGTCAAATCATCGCACGTGGTGTAGCTAATCAAGCCGGGGTCTGACGGATCCGACAATTCGGACACTGGCGTGGAGAGCTCAGGCACTGTATTAGTTAAGGCATCATAAAACATATAGTCCTTGATCGTGCCGTCGAATGTTCCGGCCAAGTCGCCGCCGTCGGTGAGGCTGTAGCCCTCAGAACCCGGGGTGACGGAGATCAGGGTGCGTGCAGCTCCGTTACCAGAGCCGGTTACCAGGTAATCTCCCTGAGTCAGGCCCGGGACGGCGTGGGCCGCGCCACCTCCTAGGAGCATGGCGGCGCCCAGCAGGCCGAGCCATGGCCGCGGCGATTTTGGATTCCGGCCTGGGCGGCCGATGGGGGTCTCGCACCGGGTCGGGTGCGGATTGTTTTTTACGGTGTTTGTTTTCATCATGTTTGTTGGTTTGTCCGTGCTCGCCTGAGCGGATGGATGGGATGGTTTGATGCGGGGGTTCTAGGGTGGATCATGCGGCTCCATGAGTTGTAGAAAAGGAGACGAATGATCCTGACCTCATGCGGTGTAGACTGCAGATCGGCACGGGTCAAAAGATTGCGTTCTCGCGACCAGCCCATCCAAGGGGTTGCGTCAGAATTGTTTCGGGATTCCATGAAACCCCTGAATTCATAGGGCACGCGTCGCCATCGCCTGCACGAATCTCCGGTTCGGATCCTCGCAGGGCACCGCGAAGGTCACACACCAATCGTTTCGTGAGCGCACCAACATCGACAGACCCAATGGATAATGATCTCACCACCAGCAGGGACGATGGTCAGCGACTCGGAGAGGGCAACAACCCCCTTTCTCCCCCTCTCCGATCTCCTCAACAACGTCCACAGGGACACCCCGCGAAAAGCAAACTCCTAGCAGCAATGTTATGGACGGAAAAGCTCTGCACTTGCGGGTTCACGCGATCGGAGTTTCGGTCTTGGTTGGAACGATTTTCATCTCGATTTCTCCGGGGCTGGCTCAAGACGCGGAATTCATCGCGATCACGAAATCCCAGCATTTTGAGCAATTTACGCCCCTGCTGGCTGGCCTGAAACTGCCGGCGTTCGTGGATGCCGAAGATGCACCCTTTCGCTTCGAGGCCTTTGCCGAGGCGGCCGGCCCGGGATTGATGACGGCGGCTACCCTCACCCTGCCCGGAGGGTCGGTCTACCCGCTCCCCATGCTTGATGAATCGGAATGGGCAACGGTTGAAGGGTTCGGCATCTTTGGAGAGATGGAGGCTGCCTTCCCTCCCGGGACCTACCAGATTCAGGTGGACACCGCCCACGACGGATCGCCCATCGTTCACCTCGATCTCCCAGCTACCGGATATCCTGTTCTCACCACCTTTTTGAATTTCGAGGCCGCGCAGATGATCGATGCGACGGTCCCGTTCACGGCGACCTGGAATCCCATTCCGGGAGGAACCCAAGACGACGTGGTGAGCTTCGAAATCGACGGCGTCATGAGCAGCCCCGACATCGGCGAACCGGGTCAACTAACCGGGTTGGATACCGAGTTCACCATTCCGGGCGGCACCCTCGAACCCGGAAGAGAGTATTCCGCCAGCCTGCGGGTCTTTCGGCCGGTCGATAGCGACAATTCCTATTCCGGGGTCTTCACCGTGAGCGCTCTCGGAAAGACAGTAAGGA
>JARFRT010000484.1 GCA_029287105.1 Akkermansiaceae bacterium
CACGAGTCTCGTGGGCTCGGAGATGTGTATAAGAGACAGCCAGAATCCCCAGTTTGTGCGTGAACCGAATTGGGAGGAGCTGAAAAGAATGCACGAGATCGCGCCGGTCGCCGTGTTTTCCATCGCGCCTGACGTTGCCGGTGCCCGCGCATGTATCCGTCAGGCCAAGGCGGCAGGGATCAGTTCATCGGCTGCGCATACCTCTTCCTCCTACGAGCAAGTCATGGCCGCCAAGGATGCCGGGCTGACCCACCTCACCCACTTTGGCAATGCCATGACCGGGCTGCACCACCGCGAGATTGGTGTGGTCGGCGCTGGATTGCTGGATCCCGATCTGAAAATCGAACTCATCTGCGACACCATCCACCTTTGCCCGGATTTCTTGAAACTCGTCTTCAGCGTGAAGCCGATCGAGCAACTCATCATGATCACCGATTCGATGTGCGGCTCATGGATCGGCGAGGGTGAGGTGCAGTTGGGTGGGCTGCCCGTGATTGTCAAAGACGGTCAGGCCCGACTGAAAGAGGGCGGAGCTCTCGCCGGAAGTGTGTTGCTCTACAACGAGGGCCTACGCAACGTTGCCGAGCTCACCGACATCCCATTGAGCCAGCTCGTCAAAGCCACCTCCTGGAACCAAGCCCAGTCGTTAGGACTCGAAGGCGTGGGTAAGCTGGAACCCGGCTTCTGCGCGGACATCGTCATTCTTGACCGCGACTTCAGCGTCTGGAAGACGCTGGTGGATGGCGAGGTCAGTGGGTGACTCAACGGGGGCATGGCAAGCGAGACAGATACAAGCAGAAGCATCCTTCTCAGTATGCAGAATGCGTGTTAGCCTAAACACGTGAGAGATAATCCGTCATATAGCCCGTCTGGCAGCAACCCCTTGATTGCGAGGAGGTGGTTGTTTTTGGCCGATAAGCTGGAGCGGCAGCCAGAACTGCTGAACATCCCTCTGAAAAACATCCAGAGGTGGGTAGCGGCAGGAAGGTTGGGTGACACACGGCCATTGGAGCAGTGGCGAGCTATGATCGAGGCCGCCTGTAATAGCGGAAACGGAATGGCGGAACTATTGGATTTTTTAAGAAAGGATGGCGAGGAATCGAGGCCGTTGAAAAGCTGTTCACCTTTTGCCGGAGTATTGACGCGTGAGGAGCGCGACTTGTTTACATGCGCCTGGACTCACTAAAGCACATCGCACGCTCCGTGCAGGCGATGATGGAAGCGGGGCGTTTGATCGTTTTTGGTTCGTCATCCTTGTTGGCGAGCTTCCCTGAACTTGGAGAACTGGCCGGTAGCCCCCTTCAAGCTACCTATGACGCGGATTTGATTCCCTATCCTTTTGAGGAATAGATCGGGATGATGTTGGACGAGGCTTTTGGAGAGGACCGCGGGTTTCATCAGCGATACGGGTACCATGCCGATATTGTAAGGCCCAAAATCACGGAGACTTTTCCAGAAGGCTGGGAAAGTCGACTGTTACGGCTCGATGGTCTCGACAGAGTATTTTTTCTCGAGCCTCATGATATGGCGGCCGTTAAGTGTCTGGGGGGCCGTGAAAAGGATGCGGTGCAGCTCACCTACCTACTTCATGAAGGCCTGTTGAACCAGGAGATGCTCCGGAGCCGGATCGGTGAAATCCAGGTGGCAACTGACAAGCTGGCTGCCACACATGAGTTTTTGGACGCTGTGATTCGGGCGGAGGGATTATAGGACGAGTTTGAAATTTGTCGGCAGGGTGGAACACACGTTCTACCTAGAGCCACTTGGCAGCGTCTTTGGCAAAATACGTCAGGATGATATCCGCTCCGGCGCGTTTGATACCGGTGAGGGATTCGAGGACGACGGCTTTTTCGTCGAGCCAGCCGTCCTGGCTGGCGGCTTTGATCATGAGATATTCGCCGCTGACCTGGTAGGCGGCTACCGGCAGGGTGGTGGTTTCCCGGACCTGGGCAATGATGTCGAGGTACGGGCCGGCGGGCTTGACCATGATCATGTCGGCGCCTTCATCCTCATCCAGGAGGGTTTCGCGGATGGCTTCGCGCGAGTTGGCGGGATCCATCTGGTAGGTTTTTTTGTCGCCCGCCTTCGGTGCGGATTCGAGCGCGCCGCGGAACGGGCCGTAGAAGGCGGAGGCGTATTTGGCGGTGTAGGCGAGGATGGAAACATCCGGGTGGCCCTCGGAATCGAGGGTGGTGCGGATGGCTTCGACACGACCGTCCATCATGTCGCTGGGCGACACGATGTCGGCGCCGGCGCGGGCGTGGCAGAGGGCTTGCAGGCAGAGGACCTCGACGGTTTCGTCATTGACGATTTCCAGCTCTCCCTTGGCGTCGGCGCGGACAAGCCCGTCATGGCCGTCGGCATTGTAGGGGTCGAGCGCGACGTCGGTGATCACGCAGAGTGTCGGGTGGGCCGCTTTGAGCGCCTTGATGGTGCGGGGGACCAGACCGGAGTTGTTATAGCATTCCTCGGCGCCGGAGGTTTTTAACGCGTCGGCAATGGCGGGGAAGATAACGACGGCGGGGATGCCGAGGGCGTGGGCTTCACCGGCTTCCCTGACCAGACCGGCAAGCGACCACCGGGTGCAGCCGGGCATCGATTCGATGGCTTCGTCGACGTCCTTGTCGTGGACGAAGAGCGGGTAGATGAAATCGGAGGCCGAGAGGGTGGTCTCGCGGACAAGGGCGCGGACGGCGGGGGACTTGCGGTTGCGGCGCGGTCGGATCATGGCTGTTTTTTACCCTTGAATGGCGCGGATGGCACGGAAATTTTTTCGGCGCGTTTATTGGATCAGCTCGTAGCCGTCCGGAGTGTCCTTGATCGTCCAGCCGAGGGTGGTGAGTTGGTCGCGGAGTTGGTCGGAGGCGGCCCAGTCCTTGTTTTGTTTCGCCTGCCAGCGGCGTTCGGCGAGGTCCCGGATGTCGGCGGGAATGTCGGTGGTTTCTTCCTCAGCAGGCAGCTCGAGGCCAAGCGCATTGAGGATGGCATCGAACGCGGCAAGGTT